>JAJXUC010000089.1 GCA_021783435.1 Pseudomonadota bacterium
CACGTCGTACGGCGTGCACTCGTCGAACTGCATGACGATGTCGGCATCGAGCACGGTCTGGATCTGCATGCTGACCTCCGGCGTGAGGAACAGCTTGTCGCCATTGACCGGGGAGGCGAAGCGCACGCCCTCCTCGCTGATCTTGGCGCTGCGCCCCAGGCTCCAGACCTGAAAGCCGCCGCTGTCGGTGAGGATGGGCGCGTCCCAGCCGATGAAGCGGTGCAGCCCGCCGAACGCGCGCACCACGTCCAGGCCGGGGCGAAGCCAGAGATGGAAGGTGTTGCCGAGGATGATCTGGGCCCCGACCTCCTTCAGCCCGGCAGGCGTGATGCCCTTGACCGTGCCGTAGGTTCCGACCGGCATGAACTGCGGGGTGGAAATGGAGCCGTGGTTGAGGGTGAGGGTGCCCCTGCGGGCGTGTCCGGCGGTGCGGTGAATGGTGAATTGCAGCATCCCGGCATTGTTTCAGACACGCTGGGTCCACGCTGGAACCCGCCCACCCGGCCTGCTTGCCGCAGGCTCAGGCCAGGCGCGCGCGCAGCCGGCGCACGCGTCCGAGAAGCGTGGCGGGTGTCGCGATCTTGAACAGGGTACGCAAGGTCTTGGCGTTGAACGTCCGGGACGCGAACAGGCTGCTCAGCAGAAGGCGCAGGGCTCGCCCGCGCTCGATCTCGGACAGGGCGTAGGCGGCGTCCAGGCTCAGCGCGCCCAAATGGCGCCGGACCTCCCCGGCATCGTTCTTGCGCAGGTCCGGGTCGCGGCCGTGGATCCGGCGCGCGACGGCCAGGGAATCCAGCGGCGTGCGCGGATCGGACGAAATCTGGGTGGATGAGCGCCGATAGCGCAGCAGCGGCCGGTCGATGAACCCGATCGGCCCGACGCGGGCGACCCGGACAAACCACTCCCACTCGCACACGATCTTGATGTCTGGATCGAACATCCCCGCGAGGTCGATGGCCTTGCGCCGAAACATCACGGTGGGCGGATGCACGAAATTGCCCAGCGCGAGCTGCGCGTAGACCCGCCCCTGGTAGACCGGCACGGTGGTCGGCCGGGCGGCGCCAGGCAGGCAATCCGAGATCTCCAGGGTTCCATGCTCCGGGTAGCGCGCAGCGGGTCCTCCATGCACCGCATGGCAACGCGCGTAGTACTGGCCGCAATACGAGGTCCCTAGCGACCCCTGGGCGTCGAAGCCGCTGAAATCGGAGCTGCACAGCAGGACGTCGGGGTGCTCTTGCAGATACTTGAGCTGTACCGCAATGCGCTCGGGCTCGCACAGATCGTCGGCGTCGAGCAAGGCGATGAAGTCGCCTCGTGCCGCCGCCAGTCCGGCGTTGCGGGTCGCGGCGATGCCCGCATTGCGTTGGTGAATGGGCCGAATGGCGGCGCCGAATCCCTGCATGAGCTGCCATGTGTCATCGGTGGAGCCGTCGTCCACCACCACGATCTCGAGATTGCGATGGGTCTGCGCCAAAACGCTGCGCAGGGTCTCGCCCAGCGTGGCCTGCGCGTTGTAGGCGGGGATGACCACGCTCACGAGCGTGCCAGCAGGCGACGGATTCTCAGGCATCTGGGTCTGCTCCAGTGGCGGTTGGTTCATCCCGCCTCGACATCGGCCGTCTGGCGGCTTTCCGGTTGGCGCGCTCCATGTGATGGTTTGGTACGCGCATCCAGCCATTCCTTGCAGCGGTAAGCCCATGCCGTGATGCCGGGACGATAGGCTTTCACGCCGACGGTGCCGCGCGTTTGTTGGAAGAAATGCCGCTTGTGGTCGTAATCGCCCTTGAGCATGTCGAAGGTCGTGCAGCCTTCGAGGATCGCGCTCTCGATGGCATAGCCGAGCAGCAGTTCGCCAGGGCTCAGCGGGGCCACGCTGGGGTC
The DNA here is from genome assembly GCA_021783435.1 of Pseudomonadota bacterium. Next base: position 1,882 of record JAJXUC010000089.1, read on the forward strand.
GAATCCGCTCTGGAAATAGTAGAAACTGCCGCCCAGCCTGTAACCGTAGAGCATGGCCACGCTGCGCCCGCCGAGTTCCAATTCCAGCAGGCGCAGGCGCCCGCGCGCCAGCAAGGCGTGCATCAACTCCCGGTGGAATCCGAGATATTCGGGCGTCGTGAAACTGGGATGGTCGGTCCGCCCAGCCCAGCGCAGACGATGCAGTTCGGCCAGGCGATCGAAGGCCGCATCGAGCGGAGCCCCCTCGTTCCAACAGCTGATGCAGCGCGCGCCATCCAACTGTTCGAACTTGCGTCTTTTGCGCCGGACGACTTCGCGGCGATTGCTCGTCAACCCGGCCAGAAACGCATTCCAAGTCGCCGGCAGGCTCCCGTATGTGATGCGCGACGGCTCACCCACCCGCAACCAGGCGGCATTGCGCCTCGACGCGTCGATCAGCGCCGTGGTGAAGGGCGCGTCGGGTTGCAGGTCGTTGAAGTCCAGCACACCCCAGCCGGCCAGATGCTGGATCACATGGTCGGCGAGTGCCGTTGCGACGGGCTCCATGCGCGCCGCGTGCAGCAGAGGATCGAGATCATCCGGCGCGGTGTCGCCTCCGGCTCCGATCTGCCGCAGCTTGCGGACCGGCAGAACCCCGCGCAGCCGGCGTTTTTCGATATACAGCGGCAACAATCCAAGGAGCTTTCCGCCGTCCCAGGCCGCCAGAATGCACAACTGCCTGGCCTGGCCATAGTGCCTCCACCACAAGCGCTGCCACTCCCAGGTCAGAAAGATGCTGGTGGTCGGACAGGCCGCTTCCAGTTCGCGCCAGTGATCCTGGAGAGCGTCGAATTGCGCAACGGTCGTGATGGCTTCGATACGCATGGGATGACGGCGGGCCTATGGCGAACTTGCCTCAAGAACACACGGGCGATGCGGCTTGATCTCGGGAATCTAGGGTTCATTGGCTACCGGAAGTAACTTAATGAGAAAAGATATGACGCGCCACCCCCTGCATCAGGGACGCATCGGAGAATTCACAGGACGGTGCATACAGGCAATGGGGATGTCCACCGGGTCACGCACAGCGGCTCGAGCTCGCCAAGAGCGATCTCTCTCATCCGCGCGCGCCATGGGAAAGGTGCGCGCCACTTGACACCACCGCCCCGGTCGTGAGCGTCTCAAGCGTCGGCGGCAACAGGCGAGCGTGTAGCCGCGCTGGACATCTCTGTGCACGAGTCCCGACTGTTCTCAAAAACAGTCAGGAGTCATGCGGGACCTGACACTTAATTCTGACGAGTCGCTTTATCCTGAAAAATTAGGCTGCGAATAAATAAGATGAGCACATAGATCAACCACTTGAGGGTGAACCGATACGCCAATGCGGCAGCGGCCCATGTTAATGCCCGTTTAGGCCCCCATGCCTCCTCGGCAGAACGCGCCAGATCGCGACAATCCGTGGCGGCCCAATGGCGTGCATAGCGATAGGCCTCTTGTGTCCTGCAAGTACAAATCAAGTCATTGGCTATCGCCATGCCAATGAGCATCTTGTTCATGCCGGCGAGGCTTGACATGTTCAAATTTTTCTTGCGATCCGGCCTATTATGAACGGCTACAACTCGATCCAGAAAACATATTTTTCTCGCCGCATCGGCCGCGCGCACATACAGGTCCATATCTTCCCCGTATCCAAGCTTGGGGTTGAACCCTCCAAGACACTGCAGGAAATCACGCCTGAACACACAGACATTCATTTGTGTTGTCACAATATCAACGGCGAGGCAATCCGCCCTGCTGAGTTCGTAAAACTCATCGTCTGCCTGCGGTCGGCCCCGCAAACGCAGACGCAGGGCCGGCTGCCAATGCTCTCGCACGCATTGGCCGTTAAACCAGGCCTGCTGGTCAGCGAACAGGAAGTCGAGCTCCGGACAACGCTCGAAGGCTCGTGCCGCCCTGCTTAAATACTGGGGATCGGACCAACGGTCATCGTCGTCCAGAAAGGCGATGATCTCGCCGCAAGCGGCCGCAATGCCAGCATTGCGGCCGACAGGCACACCATTCCCTCCGGGATTCCCTGGCGGTAAGAGCAAATAAGTCACCTTGATACCCGCGGCCTGCGCAATATCGGCATTGGCTGCTTGGTGCCCGGATTCAGAGGCGTCGTCAACCATCAAAACTTCAAAGTCCGAATAATCTTGATGCAAAACCGAGTCGAGCGCGGTTTTGACAAGGTGAGCGCGGTTTCGCGTCGGAATGATGACGGAGATTTTCATATCAGGCCCAAAATTCTAAACTCGCACTCCATGCTTGATGTTTGCAAATCCATCACGACGCGGGCCTTGTCACCGCGAGACAAAAGCCGCTGACACCAGGGCATCGCTATGAATCAGCCCATCGATGGCCTTGCTCAACTCCTGCAGGACTTGACGTGTTTGCTCGTAATTCAGGTTATATGGATCCGGAATTTCCAGGCGATTGGATGGTGAAAATAAACCCAGCAATGTCGTGCGCGCCAAAGCGTGCGGAAACTGTTGTTTGAATCGGCCCAAATTCTCGAGATCCATGGCCAAGATCAACTCCGCGCGGTCGACGTGTTCAGGAGTCAGCACCTGCGAACGCCATTGGGCCAGATCCACGCCGAATTCCCGCGCAGCCACCACCAAGTGTGGCGGGCTCGAGCGTCCTGATTTCGGATGAAAACCCGTGCTCTCCACTTCAACGCCAGGAAGGCGGGACGTGGCCAGCATCTCGGCGAAAGGGCTACGACAAATGTTTCCGTAGCAGAGAAAGAGCACCCGCCGAACGGGCGCCTCTCGACGGCGAATACCGTCGATGACAGCGCGATGATGGAGGCTGAGACGTGCGGCCTGGAAGCGCCTGAGCAGCCGCGAGACGACAGCTTTGGCGAGCATGCGCATGAGTGCCGTTGTTTCAGTCCCTGCAACGGCGGGGTCGTCCAAGCGCCAGCCATCCCAGCGTTCACGACCGCTGAACACGCTGAGCCAGCCGAGCGCGGCACGTAATGGCGACTCCGTGAGCAACAACGGGTCGCTGCGATCCGCGCGCAGATCGGCGGCAAGCCAACGCAAGTCTTCCGTGGCATTGCGCGCCCGCATGCCGACTTTCCATGATCGCTCGGGTTTGGGGACACCGCCCATCGCCATTTCAAACATGGCGACGGGCATGTTCACCCCGGCGACTAGCGTTAACGGCAGGGAACCCCATAAACGTGGGTTGATTTCCATCAGGCATAAACGGCCATCCGGCGCGCGTCTCCACTCGACCATGGCCACGCCGTGCCAGCGCAAGGACCGCAGAAGGCGGTGGGTCAACTCCAAAAGCTCCGGATCAGGAGGCGCCGCGCGACGCAGGGTGCTGGCTCCGCCCTGCAATGGATACTCGTGCAGGCGCTCATGGATGAATTCCAGCAAGGGCTCGCCATTCCGATAGAGCACTTCAACCCCGACGCCACGCCCAGGCACCCATTCTTGTTCCTGGACGCCCGTATACGGCAGCCAGGCCGAGTAGGTGGCATCGCGCGTTTTGGCATCCCGCGCCACGACAACGGCGATGGTCTCCAGCCTGTCCGCAACGATGACTTTGCTGCGTAGAGGCTTCAACACGCAAGGAAAACCGAGGACAAGGGGCGGCGTGTCGCCCTGATCGATGCGCCGCGAAAAGGGGATGTTGATGCCCAGGGTGCGTGCCAGCTCGCACGTCCTGTCCTTGTCCAATGCGATGTCGATCGACGCATTACTGGCGATCAGTGCCTTTTGGCGCAATGGGTGGGATTCCGGCAGCATGCGCAACCAGCGCAATGAACCCTCGGTCGCCGGCACGACAAGCGCGTAGGCATATGCGACATCCAATTCCAGCAGCCAGGCGAGGGCCTGCTCCGCCGGCTCGTAGGACGGCTGCAGATGCGAGGCATGGCACCAGCGGGAACGCTCGGTCAGAGCGCCTGTCTTGCGCAGCCCCGCATGCACCTTGGCCCCAGCTGCCCCCAGGGACTGCACACAGGCCAGCCCGGCGCGGCTGTCGGCATCCAGCACGAGAACGGTTGCCTGTCCGGCGGCCTTCCGGGTTTGCGAACGATCGTTGCCATTCTGCTGTTGTGGGGCCTGCCAGATCATTGTCATTCGGCTAGCTTTAATCGGCGACCCTGCGACGCGGAATCTGCCAGAGGGCGCAACGCCACGAAGGGCGCAGGAATCTCGAACCGGCTCAAGCCGGCGCTCGAACGGGGATCATCCCGCGTTTGCTACGCGTGTCACGTCCCCGTGTGTGCAGTGCCAAAACATACGGGAATACCGATAACCGCGCGCCCCTTGAATCGGGGGCGCCCACGTCACCCGCATCACGCCAGGGCTAGAAGCATCGCATCCCCATAGCTGAAGAACCGGTAGCGTTCGGCGATGGCGTGGGCGTAGGCGGCGCGGATGGTTTCGGTGCCGGCGAAGGCCGACACCAGCATCAGCAGCGTGGACCTGGGCAGATGGAAGTTGGTGATCAGCAGGTCCACCAGGGCGAAGCGATGGCCGGGGGTGATGAAGATGTCGGTCTCGCCCCGCAGCGTGGGCCAGTTGTCCTCCATCTGCGCGCCCATGTCCAGACGCCGCGCGACGGTTTCCAGCGTGCGCACGGTGGTGGTGCCCACCGCAAGCACGCGTCCGCCGCGCGCGCGGGCGCGGGCGATGGCGGCAAGGGTCTCGCCTGGCACCTCGAAACGCTCGCTGTGCATGCGGTGCCGGGCGATGTCGGCCACCTTCACCGGCTGGAAGGTGCCGGCCCCCACGTGCAGCGTGACATGGGCGCGCGTCACGCCGCGCGCGTCCAGTGCGGCGAGCAAGGCTTCGTCGAAATGCAGCGCGGCCGTGGGGGCGGCCACCGAGCCTGGGGCGCGGGCGAACACGGTCTGGTAACGCCGCGCGTCGTCGGCGTCGTCGGCGTGGTGGATGTAGGGCGGCAGCGGCACATGGCCATGCGCGCGCATCAGGGCGTAGGGGTCTTCGCTCAGGCGCAGGCGGAACAGGGCGCCGTCGGCGTCGGGCCAGCGCCCGAGCACTTCGGCATGAAAGCCTCCCTGCATGTCGAGTACCGTGCCGGCGGCGGGTTTCTTGCTCGCCCGCATGTGGGCGAGCACTTCGTTGCCGTCCAGCACGCGCTCGACCAGAAGTTCCACCGCCCCGCCCGAAGGCTTGGCGCCGAACAGGCGGGCCTTGATCACCTGGGTGTCGTTGAACACCAGCAGGTCGCCGGGCTGCAGCAGCTCGGGCAGATCGCGAAACACGCGGTCAGTCGGCGGATGGCTGCGGGCGTCCAGCAGCCGGCTGGCGCTGCGCTCGGCTGCCGGGTGCTGGGCGATCAGCTCGGGGGGAAGGTGGAAATCGAAGTCGGCCAGGCGCAGGCCGCCGCCGGAGGGGGTGTCGGACATGGTGTGGTCAAGGGTCATGGGTCGGATTGTCGGACACGCTGGGAAAGGGCCGGAAGATTTATTCAATCAATCGCATGAGAACTTTCAATTTTCAATTTCTAACTCCAAGGCCTACAGTTCCCCTTGCCGATTTCTGGCGCATTCGCACCAAGGATCCATCCGAGGCGGAATCAAACGACCTAAGGTAGAGAACACATGTCAACCGAAACGAAGTGCCCGTTCCATCACACCGCTGGCGGCGGTCCGTCGAACCGCGACTGGTGGCCAGACCAACTCAACCTGAAGATGCTGCACCAGCATTCGTCCCTGTCCGACCCGATGGACAAGGACTTCAACTACGCCGAAGCGTTCAAGAGCCTCGATCTCGCGGCCGTGAAGAAGGATCTCCAGGCGTTGATGACCGACTCGCAGGACTGGTGGCCGGCGGACTTCGGTCACTATGGGCCATTCTTCATTCGCATGGCGTGGCACAGCGCCGGCACCTACCGCATCGGTGACGGCCGCGGCGGCGCCGGTGCCGGCCAGCAGCGCTTCGCACCCCTCAACAGTTGGCCCGACAACGTCAACCTCGACAAGGCGCGCCGGCTGATCTGGCCGATCAAACAAAAATATGGCCGCAAGATCTCCTGGGCCGATCTGATGATCCTGGCCGGCAACGTCGCGCTGGAATCGATGGGGTTCAAGACCTTCGGTTTCGCCGGCGGCCGCGCGGACGTCTGGGAGCCGGACGAGGCCGTCTACTGGGGCTCGGAGAACACCTGGCTGGGCGATGACAAACGCTATTCCGGCGAACGGGATCTCGAAAATCCGCTCGCCGCGGTGCAGATGGGTCTGATCTACGTCAATCCGGAAGGCCCGGGCGGCAAGCCGGACCCCATCGCGGCGGCCAAGGATATCCGCGAGACCTTCGCGCGCATGGCGATGAACGACGAAGAAACCGTCGCACTCATCGCGGGCGGCCACACCTTCGGCAAGACCCACGGCGCCGGCGATGCGTCCCTGGTGGGTCCTGCGCCCGAAGCGGCCAGCATCGAGGACCAGGGCCTCGGCTGGAAAAGCAGCTTTGGCACGGGGAAAGGCGGCGACACGATCAGCAGCGGCCTGGAAGTCACCTGGACCACCACGCCGACCAAGTGGAGCAACAACTTTTTCTGGAACCTGTTCGGCTACGAATGGGAACTGACCAAGAGCCCGGCCGGTGCGCATCAATGGACGCCCAAGCATGGCGCGGGCGCCGGGACCATTCCGGACGCTCACGACCCGGCCAAGCGTCACGCGCCGACCATGCTGACCACGGACCTCGCCTTGCGCTTCGACCCGGTCTACGAAAAGATTTCAAGGCGCTTCTACGAGAACCCGGACCAGTTCGCCGACGCCTTCGCGCGGGCATGGTTCAAGCTGACCCACCGCGACATGGGGCCGCGCGCACGCTATCTCGGCCCGGAAGTACCCGCCGAAACGCTGATCTGGCAAGACCCCATCCCCGCCATCGACCACGCCCTGATCGATGCGCAGGACATCGCCGCGCTCAAGGCCAAGATCCTGGCGTCGGGTCTGTCCGTCTCGCAACTGGTCACGACCGCCTGGGCTTCGGCCTCCACCTTCCGCGGCTCCGACAAGCGCGGCGGCGCCAACGGTGCGCGCATTCGTCTCGCCCCGCAAAAGGATTGGGAGGTCAACCAACCGGCGCAGCTGGCGAGCGTGCTGAAAACCCTCGAGAGCATCCAGGCCGATTTCAACGGCGCGCAGGCCGGCGGCAAGAAGGTTTCGCTTGCCGACCTGATCGTGCTGGGCGGCTGCGCGGCGGTTGAAGCCGCGGCGAAGAAGGCCGGCCGCGCCGTGACGGTTCCCTTCACGCCGGGACGCATGGACGCTTCGCAGGCGCAGACCGAGGTGGATGCGTTCGCCGTGCTCGAGCCGAAAGCGGACGGGTTCCGCAACTACGCCCGCAAGGGCCTCGAGGAAGCGGCGGCCGAACTGCTGGTGGACAAGGCGCAATTGCTGAACCTCACCGCGCCCGAAATGACGGTGCTGATCGGCGGCATGCGCGTGCTGAATGCGAACGCCGGGCAGTCGCAGCACGGCGTGTTCACCAAGCGCCCCGAGACGCTGACCCATGACTTCTTCGTGAACCTCCTCGACATGGGCACGACGTGGCAGCGCTCTGCGGCCGAAGGCGTGCTGGAAGGGCGCGACCGGGCCACGGGCAAGCTCAAGTGGACCGGTACCGTCGTCGATCTCGTGTTCGGTTCGAACTCGCAGTTGCGGGCCCTGGCGGAAGTCTATGCAAGCGCGGACGCGCAGGAGAAGTTTGTCCACGACTTCGTGGCGGCCTGGAACAAGGTGATGAACCTCGATCGCTTCGACCTCGCCTGACATCGGCGCATGGCCATGAAGGACTTATCGGCTCGCCGCGGGCGCTCCCCGGATCGCCCGTGGCAGCACGCGATGCTTCGACTTTTTGCCGCGATGGGCGTTGCCGCGTCTTGAGGGGCGCGGCCTGCGCCGTGCCGCGCGGGTATCAGGAACTGGACCTTGGCCGGGAGCGATCCCGGCCTTTTTTGTCTGCCCGCGCGCCAGGCGCCCTGTCCTCAGACCCCGACGGTCTGCAATTCCACCCGATTGCGGCCTCCCTGCTTGGCGCGGTAGAGCGCGTCGTCGGCCGCCCGCAGCACATCACCGAGCCTGGACGGCGACCCTTCCCCGGACTCGCGCAAAGCCAGGCCGATGCTCACGCTCAGGCGCAGCACGCCGGCGCTGGTGGCGAAGGGATGCTGTTCGATATAGCCGCGCAGGCGCTCGGCGGCGTCCACGGCGTCGGCGCCCGTGGCCACGGCCAGGAGCGCAACGAATTCCTCCCCGCCATAGCGCGCCACGATGTCGCCGTGGCGCATCTGGGTCAGCAAGGCGGCGCCGAACTGCTCGAGCATCTCGTCACCGACATGATGCCCGTAGGTGTCGTTGATCCGCTTGAAGTGATCCAGGTCGATCAACAGCAACGCCAGCGGCTCGCCAGGTTTTTCCAGCACGGCATGCGTTTGCGCGACAAACCCGCGACGGTTGGGCAGACCGGTCAGCACGTCCTGCTCGGCCTGTTCCTGCAAGTCGCGCTGCAGCGCCTTCAGGCCCGAGATGTCGGTGATCCCGACCAGCACGCATGCCTGCCCTTCGTGCGCAATGGGCTGCGCCGACACCAGCGTATCGAGCAGCAGGCCCTGCGTGTTGCGCAGTTGAATCTCGATCTGCCTGAGGGCCTGCCCGGCCAGCAACTGGGTGCGCAAGGCCTCGCGACGCTGCGGGTCGGCGTAGAAATCGAGCGAGAGCAGGGGCCGGCGCGCCCAGCCCGCGGGGTCGAGCAGGTCGCTCGCCGCCTGGTTGGCCCGCAGGATGGCGCCGTCGTGCAGGCGCAAGAGCAGCATGGCGACTGGCGCAGCTTCGAAAAGCCTGCGCACATGGGTCTCGCTGTCCTGCAGGGCGTTCTCGATCAGCCGGCGCTCGGCGATCTCGAGCCGCAGCGACTCGCGGTCCAGCCAGGCCAGCCGCAGATTGCGCGCCTGGCTCACGGCCACCCGCCAGCCGGCAAGATTGGCAAAGCCCAGCACGATGAGCGCGCCCACGATGAAAACGGGCTCCGCATGGCGCATGTCCATCAGCATGCCCATGAACGGCAGGGAAAGCAAGGGTCCCAGCCAGAGCGACTTGCGGCACAGCAGAGGCGCGAAGGCGTAGAGCGCAAAGACCAGGGTCAGCGCGCCCATGGTGGGAAAACCAGGTGCCATGGGCACGGCCCAGAATTCGAGCAGCAAGGTGGGGATCGTCAGCAGTTCAAAAAGAAATAACTGCATGCGCAGCGCCGGCAATTTGTCGGGTGCGAGTTCCGCCTGCATGCCGCGACGCACCACAAGGACGCCAAAACCTCCAACCAGCAGCCTGCCCAGGGCAACGAGCCAGAACATGGGTGCCGGACCGAGCACCATGAAATCCACCACCCCCGCGAGCAGGAAAGCGGCGCTGCCGTACAAGCCAATGTCGCGCAGCCTGTCGCGAATTTCGGCCCAGTTCGCCAGCACATAGGCCATTTCCCGGTCCGCATCGGCGAACAAGCCGCTGGGCGCGAACGGGCCCCCGAGGGCCGACGCCCGATCTTGCACGACGCGCTGCTCATCAGGCTTGGCTGGCATGAAGACCTCGTTTTGCCCCATCATAAAAGCAAGGGCGCCGCGGCATGCCTACGCCCGTGGAGCTGCATCATGCTGCCGATGCGGCGTGCTCCAGCGGCGTCGAATGCTCGTCGCGCCGCAACGGCCTTCATACCCTCAGGCAGCGAGGCTGACCCGGTTGCGTCCTGCCTGCTTGGCCGCGTACATGGCGCTGTCCGCGCGGCTCAGCGCCTCGTCGATGCGCTGCTCGTACTCCAGCACCTGGCTCACCCCGATGCTCAGACTGACCTGGAGCGTCACGGCGCCGCAGCGCAGCTCTTGGGCGACGACGCGGGCGCGGATGCGCTCGGCGATGTCGCCCGCCCGCTGCAGCGAGGCGCCGGGGATCAGGCAGGCGAATTCCTCGCCCCCGACGCGGGCCAGTACCGCAGTCTCGCAAAGCGCGGCCTGGATGGCGGGTCCGATCTGCCGGAGCGCCTGGTCGCCCACGCCGTGGCCATGGGTGTCGTTGATGTGCTTGAAATGATCGGCGTCGATGAGCAGGACCGCCAGAGTCCAGCCACCGGCGCGCGCGGTCTGGAGCTGCACGGAGGCCTCGGCGAAGAAACCGCGGCGGTTGAGCAGCCCGGTCAACGGGTCGGTGTGGGCCAGGCGCTGCAGTTCGCGCTCGTAGGTCTTGCGCGCGGTGATTTCCACCAGACTGGTGATGATGGCCGGCTCGCCGTGGAACTGCAGCAGCGCCGAAGACAGCATCACGTCCACCGGCTTGTCTTCGGTGGTCTTGAGGCGCACGTCCAAGGGGCCGACGCGGCCATCGCGCGCCAAGATTTCGCGCTGCTGGGCAAACTGTTCCGCGCTGACGAAAAAATCCGCGCTGAATGGAATGAGCCCGGCGCGTGCCTTGCCGACCGGGTCCAGCAAGTCTTCGGCGGCCTGGTTGTAATGCAGCACGCGCCCGTCCGACTGGCGCGTGAGAACCATCGGGATTGGCGTGATATCGAACAAGCGGCGCAGGCTGTCCTCGCCGGCGAGCGCCCGCTGCTCGGCGGCGAGGCGTTCGGCCACCTCGCGGCGCAGATGCTGCCGGTCCAGCCAGTTCAGGCGCTGCATGCGGTTGAACTGCACCGCGACCTGCCAGCCGGCGAAGTTGGCGAAGGCCAGCAGCACGGCCACGATGCTGGTGACCTTGGGCTGGGCATGCAGCACGAACACCGCCTCGAGCAGGAACAACAGGGTAAAGGCCGGGCCAAGCCACAGCGAGGCCGGGCTCAGCGCCGGCGCATAGGCATACAGCGCGATGACCAGGAGCAGCGCGGTGATGGCGTGGTAGTCGACCGCTCCGCCATAGGCCGCCACCACCAGCAGGAAAATGGCGACGATGGCGGTCTCGAAAGCCAGCAGCGCGCGCGCCAAGGGCTTGGGAGCGGGAGCCTGCCGGCGGCGTCCGAGCCGGACGAGACGCACGCCGAGGCCGAGCACCACGAAGCGCAACGCCAGGATGCCGAAAAAAACCGGCGAGGCCCCCAGCACCGTGAGATCGGTGATGGCCGCCAGCATGAAAGCCACCGTGCCCCAGAGCCCCAGGCTGCGCAGACGCGCGCCGACGTAATCCCACTCGTCGCGCAGGAACTCGCGCTCCTCATCCGCGTGCGCGAACAGGCCGTCGCGTCCCAGGGGGCTGCGGGCCTGATCCCAGGCGATGAGGGTGTCTGGCGTCATGGGTCGTGGCGAGGCGTCTCGGGCCCATGGTAAGGTAAGCGCCGCACGTCAGGCCGGGCGCATGCTGGCGATTGCGGCTAAGGCCTTCACACTATCTGTTTCTGCACCCGCGTTGCCCCCAGGTGGAGATGGATGCAAGGCGGAGGTCTGCGGCAAGGCTCTCTGGCGTGAACAGACCCTAGGCCGCGAGCAATGCGGCCTCCAGCATGTCCAGCCCCTCGGCGAATACCGCCTCGGAAATGGTGAGCGGAAACAGGAAGCGCAGCACGTTGCCGTGCACTCCGCAGGACAGCAGGATCAGCCCCCGGTCCAGCGCTTGCTGCTGCACTCTTTTGGTGAATTCGGCGTCGGGCGCTCCTGCGGCGGGGTGGTTGACCGCCCCCGCGCCCGGGCTTTGCCCTGGCCGCCCCCCGAGGGGGTCCACCCCACCTTGGGTCGGCCCGGCGGCGGGGTGGTCAACTGCCCCCGCGCCCGGGCTTTGCCCTGGCCGCCCCCCGAGGGGGTCCACCCCGCCTTGGGTCGGCCCGGCGGCGGGGTGGTTGAACTCCACGGCGACCATCGCGCCCAGCCCGCGAATGTCCGCGATCTGCGGCACCCGCGCGCGCAAGGCCTGGAGCCGGGCCTTGAGCGTGTCGCCCAGCTTTTGACCGCGCGCGGGCAGGTTTTCGTCGCGCATGACGTCGATGACGGCGAGCGCGGCGGCGACGGCCAGCGGGTTGCCGGCATAGGTGCCGCCGAGTCCACCGGGAGCGGGGGCGTCCATGATCTCCGCGCGGCCGGTCACGGCCGACAGCGGCGTGCCGGCGGCCAGGGACTTGGCGATGGTCATGATGTCGGGCAGCGCGCCGGTCTGCTCGACGTAGTGCTCCATCGCGAACAACCTGCCGGTGCGGCCGAAGCCGGTCTGCACCTCGTCGGCGATCAGCACGATGCCATGCGCGTCGCACAACGCGCGCAGCCACTTCACGGCCTCGGCCCGGATGACGTTGAACCCGCCCTCGCCCTGGATGGGCTCGAAGATGATCGCGGCGACGCGCGAGGGCTCGATGTCGGCCTTGAACAGATGCTCGACGGCCTTCTTGGTGTCGTCCAGCGACACCCCTTGGCCCGGGAACGGGACGTGATAGATCTCCGGCGGGAAGGGACCGAAGCCGGCCTTGTACGGCTGCACCTTGCCGGTGAGCGACACGGCGAACAGGCTGCGCCCATGGAAGGCGCCGCCGAAGGCGATCACGCCGGCGCGCTTGGTGTACGCACGCGCGATCTTGATGGCGTTCTCCACCGCCTCGGCCCCGGTCGAGAACAGCGCGGTCTTCTTCGGAAAGTCGCCGGGCGTCAGCGCGTTGAGCTTCTCGGCCAGCGCCACGTAGCTCTCGTACGGCACGACCTGGTAGCAGGTGTGGGTGAAGCGCTGCAGCTGCTCCTGAATCGCGGCGACGATTTTTGGATGGCGGTGCCCGGTATTGAGCACGGCGATGCCGCCGGCGAAGTCGATGTAGCGGCGGCCCTCGACGTCCCAGAGTTCGGCGCCCTCGGCACGGTCGGCATAAAAACCGGCCATCACGCCGACGCCGCGCGGCGTGGCTGCGGCCCTGCGGGCTTGCAGTTGTTCGTTGCGGGAATGGTTCATGGTGGTTCCTTGAGAAGATCCTTCCCTACCCCGAACCTCTCCCTACGTGCGGAGAGGGCGTCGATCCCCTCCCCCACGGGTGGGGGAGGTCGGGAGGGATAGGACTTGCACGCCTCAGGCGGCGTCGATGCGCATCCAGGTGGTCTTGAGTTCGGTGTACTTGTCGAAGGCGTGCAGCGACTTGTCGCGCCCGTTGCCCGATTGCTTGACGCCGCCGAAGGGCACGGTGATGTCGTCCTCGTCGTACTGGTTGACGTGCACGGTACCCACGTGCAGCGCGCGCGACACGCGCACCGCGCGATCGATGTGCCGGGTCCAGACACCCGCGTGCAGGCCGTAGTCGCTGGCATTGGCGATGGCGACCGCCTCGGCCTCGGTCTTGAAGCGGATCACCGACAGCACGGGGCCGAAAATCTCTTCCCGCGCGATTTTCATGCCGTTGTCCACATGGTCGAACACGGTCGGCGCGACATACTGGCCGCCGGTGTGCTCCAGCGCTCGGCAGCCCCCGGCGACACACGCCGCGCCCTCCGCCAGGCCGGCCTCGATATAGCCCATCACCGTCCGGGTCTGGCCTTCGTCGACCAGGGCGCCCAGCACGGTCTTGGGATCCAGCGGGTCGCCCGGGGCGTATTGCGGCGTCAGCGCCTTGAGCTTCTCGACGAAGGCGTCGGCGATACCCTCCTGCACCAGCAGGCGCGACGGCGCGTTGCACGATTCGCCCTGGTTGTAGAACATGCTGCCGGCCGCGGTGGCGGCGGCGCGGTCGAGGTCGTCGAAGTCGGCGAACACGATGTTGGCCGACTTGCCGCCGAGTTCGTTGTACACGCGCTTGAGGTTGCTGCGGCT
>JAJXUC010000227.1 GCA_021783435.1 Pseudomonadota bacterium
CGAGGTACACGCCGTTGAACGCCGCAAGCCCCGCGCCGCCCTGCTCGCCGGCGCCCAGCACCACGCGGTACTGCGCCGATTGGGTGAAGATGGTCGACACCAGACGCTGGCCGAAGGCGTTGTACAGCGCGCTGTCCACCGCGCTCATGGTGATGCCCAGGCGGCTGGCCGCCGCGCGGTCCACGTCCACATAGGCCTGCAGGCCCTGGTCCTGCAGATCGCTGGTCACGCCGGCCAGCTGCGGCAGCGCGCGCAGGCGCTGCATCAGCGCGGCGTTCACCGCGGAAAGCTGCGCCTGGCTGGTGGCGGAGAGGCTGAACTGATAGGGATAGCGGCTGGCGATGTCGTCGATGGTGAGGTCCTGCACCGGCTGCATGAACAGGCGTATGCCTTCGACATTCGCGGCCCGCGCGTCCAGGCGCTGGATGATGGGTTCCACGCGCAGCACGCGCTGCGACAGCGGCTTGAGGTTGATCAGCAGGCGCCCGGTGTTCATCGTGGTGTTGACACCGTCGATGCCCACCACCGAGGAGATGCTGGCCACCGCCGGGTCCTTCAGCAGCGCGTCGACCAGCGCCTGCTGCCGGCGCTGCATGGCGGCGAAGGACACGTCCTGCGGCGCCACCGTGGTGGCCTGGATCAACCCGGTGTCCTGCACCGGGAAAAAGCCCTTGGGAATGACGATGTAGAGAAACGCCGTGAGCAGCAGCGTGCCCACGGCCAGCAGCAGCACCAGCGGCTGGTGGCGCAGCACCCAGGCCAGCGCGCGCGCATAGGCGTCGGCCAGGCGTTCGAAGGCATGGCCGCTGGCGCGGAACAGCCGCCCCTGTTTGTCCTCCGGCACGTGGCGCAGCAGGCGCGCCGACAGCATGGGGGTGAAGGTGAGCGAGACGAAGGCCGAAATGACGATGGCCACCGCCAGGGTGATGGCGAACTCGCGGAACAGCCGGCCCACCACGTCGCCCATGAACAGCAGCGGGATGAGCACGGCGATGAGCGAGAAGGTCAGCGAGATGATGGTGAAACCGATCTGCGCCGCGCCCCTGAGCGCCGCGCGCAGCGGCGCTTCGCCGGCCTCGATGTAGCGCGCGATGTTCTCGATCATGACGATGGCGTCGTCCACCACGAAGCCGGTGGCGATGGTCAGTGCCATCAGCGTCAGGGTGTTGATGGAGAAGCCGAACAGGTACATGGCGCCGAAGGTGCCCACCAGCGCGAGCGGCACGGCGGTGGCCGGAATGAAGGTGGCGCGCGCGCTGCGCAGGAACACGAAGATCACCAGCACCACCAGCAGCACGGCCAGCAGAAGCTCGAACGTCACATCCGAGATCGCGGCGCGGATGGTCACGGTGCGGTCCGACAGCACCGACAGCCGCGCCGCCGCCGGCAACTGGGCCTGCAGGCTGGGCAGCAGGGCATGGATGCGGTCGACCACCTGGATGACGTTGGCGCCGGGCTGGCGCTGCACGTTGATGACGATGCCCGGCTTGCCGTTGACCAGCGCGGACAGCCAGTCGTTCTCCGCGCCGGTGGCGATGGTGGCCACGTCGCCCAGGCGCACCGGTGCGCCCTTGTTGTAGGCGATGATCATGTCGCGGTACTGCTGGGGCGACTGCAGCTGGTCGTTGGCGTTGATGGTGAACGACTGCTGCGGCCCGTCGATGCTGCCCTTGGGCGTGTTGACGTTGGCCAGACCGATGGCGGTGCGCACGCTGTCAAGCGTCAGGCCCAGCGCGGCCAGCTGCGGCGCGTTGACCGTCACGCGCACGGCCGGCTTGTGCCCGCCCGACAGCGTGACGAGGCCCACCCCCGGCACCTGCGACAGCTTCTGGCTCAGCCGCGTGTCGGCCAGGTCGTACAGCGTGGTCAGCGGTAGGGAGCCCGAGGTCAGGCCCAGGGTGATGACCGGCGCGTCGGCCGGGTTGACCTTGGCGTACACCGGCGGCTGCGGCAGGTCGGCGGGCAGGAAGCTGCCGGCGGCGTTGATGGCGGCCTGCACCTCCTGCTCGGCCACGTCCAGCGACAGCGAGAGGTCGAAGCGCAGGGTGACGACCGAGGCGCCGCCGGAACTGACCGACCACATCTGCGCCAGCCCCGGCATCTGGCCGAACTGGCGCTCCAGCGGCGCGGTGATCGAGGAG
Organism: Pseudomonadota bacterium; assembly: GCA_021783435.1. The sequence continues at coordinate 2,142 of JAJXUC010000227.1, forward strand.
GTCATCACGTCAGGGCTGGCGCCGGGGTAGAGCGTGGTGACCTGGATGGTCGGGTAGTCCACCTCCGGCAGCGCGGCCTGGGGCAGCAGCTTGTAGCCGACGAAGCCGGCCACCAGCACCGCAACCATCAGCAACGTGGTGGCGATCGGCCGCAGGATGAACAGCCGCGAGGGGCTGGGCCGGTCCGCGCCGGCATCGGCGCCGCCCTCCCCATCGGGTGGTGGTGGAACCGCGCCCTCGCCGGGGACAGGTGACGCCGGATGATCCGGTGGCGTGGCCTCGCGCATGTTCAATGCGCCCCGCTGGCGGCGGCTGGTTTCGCCTTGCCCCCAGGCTTGCCGGCATGGGCACTGGAGGCCACCGCCCCCGGCATGGCCTGCCGCGCCTGCACCACGCGCACCTTGCTTCCATCGCGCAGGCGGTCGAGGCCGTCGGTCACCACACGCTCGCCAGGGCGCACGCCGGAGACGATCTGGGTCAGGTTTTCATACACCGCGCCAGTGACCACCTTGCGCAGCGCCACCTTGTCCTCGGCGCCGATGACGTACACATAGGTACCGGGCGCCCCCACCGCCACCGCCGTGGTCGGCACCACCACCGCGTCGGGAATGGTGCGCACCAGCAGGCGCACGTTGACGAACTGGTTGGGAAACAGCGCCAGGTCCTTGTTGTCGAACTCGGCGCGCAGGTTCAGCGTGCCCGTCGCGGCGTTGATCTGGTTGTCGGCCGCCACCAGCTTGCCGGTGGCCAGCAGCCTGGTATTGCGCGCATCCCAGGCTTGCACTTCGAGTTGCTTGCCGGCATCCGGAAAACCGCCGGGCCGCCCCAAGGTTTTCGAGCCCCTTTGGGGGGCGAAGCCCGCCTGCAGGCTTCCGGGGGTGTGCAACAGCGGCCCCACCACCGCGCCGATCTGCTGCTGCGGCAGGGCGAAGGTCACGTCCACCGGCTGCACCTGGGCAATGACGGCAATCGGCGTGGCGCTGCCGCCGCCACTGCCGGCGCTGGTTGCGCTGCCGCTGGTTGCGGCGTTGCCGGCGCCCACCGCGCCCGCGGTGGTCACCATATTGCCGGCGTCCACCGGGCGCAGCCCGGCCAGGCCGGCCACCGGGGCGGTGATGCGGGTCCAGCTCAGTTGCAGCTTCGCGTTGCTCAACGCGGCCTTGTTCGCATCCAGCGTGGCCTTGAGCTGGGCCACCGTGGCGCGCTGGTCGGACACCTGCTGCGCGGCGATCGAGTCCTGCCCGAGCAGGGTTTCGTAACGCACCAGGTCGCGCTGCGCCCCGCCCAGCTGGGCCTGGGTCTGCTCCACCTGGGCCTGGGCCTGGGCCACCGCGATCTGGAACGGGCGCGGGTCGATCTGCGCCAGCAG
>JAJXUC010000090.1 GCA_021783435.1 Pseudomonadota bacterium
CGCGCCCTGGCATGAGCGCGGCGCCCGCTACGGCTGGCGTTCGATGGCTGCGCTGCCGCTGCTGCGTAAGGGCCGGACCGTGGGCGCGTTCGTGGTCTATTCGGATGTGCCGGATGCCTTCGACGAGGCGGCGCAGAAACTCCTGGTCGAGATGGCGATGGACATCAGTTTTGCCATGGATCGCTTCGTCGATGAACGCGAGCGCAAGCAGGCCATCGAGAATCTGCGCGTAAGCGATTCGCACTTGCGGACCATCATCGAGACCGAGCCGGAGTGCGTCAAGGTCGTGGGGAAAAATGGCGCGCTGCTGGAGATGAACAGCGCGGGTCTGGCGATGCTCGAAGTGGATTCCATCGAGTCGGCCAGAGCGCGCAATCTGATCGACTTCATCACGCCCGAACATCGGGAGGCATTCAGGGATCTGCACGGGCGCGTGATGGACGGCGAAAGCGGCATGCTGGAGTTCGAGGTGATCGGCCTCAAAGGCACGCGACGCTGGCTCGAAACCCATGCCGCGCCCATGCGTGACGCCCAAGGTGCCGTTGTCAGCCTGCTGGGGATTACGCGCGATATCACGGGGCGCAAGGATTCCGAGAGCCGGATTCAATATCTGGCCAATTTCGATGCTCTCACCGGGCTACCCAACCGCAATCTGCTGGCCGACCACGTCCAGTACGCCATCGGCCTGATGCGGCACAGCAATGAAAACCTGTGCGTGATGTTCGTCGATCTCGACCGCTTCAAGGACATCAACGACACGCTCGGCCACAGCCTGGGCGATGCGTTCCTGATCGAGACAGGCAAACGCCTGCAGTCGGTCCTGCGCGAGACGGACACGGTGTCGCGACTGGGCGGAGACGAATTCGTGCTGGTCCTGTCCGACAGCGGCGCGCAGGCTGCGGCGCATGTCGCGGAAAAGCTGCTCGAATCCATCTCCAGGCCCTGCCGGATCGGCCCATACGATCTGGTGGTCACCGCCTCGATCGGCATCGCCATCTATCCCAATGACGGCGAAGACCTCGAGACCCTGTCCCGGAGCGCCGACACCGCCATGTACCGGGCCAAACAGGAAGGCCGCAACGGCTATCGTTTTTTCACGGCCGAAATGCAGGATCGTGCGACGCGACACATGCGGCTGATCCATGCAATGCACCGCGCATTGGAGCTGGACCAGTTCCATCTTCATTATCAGCCGCAGATCGCCATCGGCAGCGGAAACGTCATCGGCGTGGAGGCCTTGCTGCGCTGGAATCACCCGGAGTTCGGCGACCTGTCTCCCGCGGAATTCATCCCGGTCGCGGAATACAGCGGACTGATCCTGCCACTTGGTGAATGGGTGCTGCGCACCGCCGTGCGCCAGCTGAAATCCTGGATCGACCGCGGCCATCCGCCGATGACCATGGCCGTGAACCTTTCCGCGCTGCAGTTCCGCCACCGAAGCTTGCCCGATCTGGTCCGCGACATTCTTGCCGAAGCGCAGCTGCCGCCAGAATGCCTGGAACTGGAGCTGACCGAAAGCGTGGCGATGCACGATCCCCAGGGCGCGATTGCGATCATGGACAAGCTGCATGAGCGCGGCATCCGCATGTCGATTGACGACTTCGGCACCGGCTATTCGTCACTCAATTACCTGAAGAAATTCAGGGTGTACAAGATCAAGATCGATCAGTCCTTCATCCGCGAAATCAGCTCCCACGCGGAGGACCGAGCCATCGTGGCCGCGATCATCAACATGTCCAAGAGTCTCGGCCTGTTGACCATCGCGGAGGGCGTCGAGATGTCCGAGCAGCTTGCATTCCTCAGCGAGCAAGGCTGCAATGAAGCGCAGGGTTATTACTACAGCAAGCCGCTGCCCGCTGCCGAATGTGGCGAATTCCTGGAACGTCGCACCGGAGACGCTCAGGTGGACTGAATGCGGCTCACGCGTGGCCATGTATTTACATAATGCCAATATGCTCGCTTTATTATTGGGGTGGTCAGGAGTAGAGCGAAGCCCCGCGACGGCCGAGTCAACGTGCTGGTGCCTTTTACCAATGGGTCTGAACGGGCACTTTGGGATCATGGAGGACTTGATGCCGGTAGCTGGCAATCAAGTTTGCCGTGTCTTTGTGGCCGCGCTGCTGCGCCAGCTCTTCGGCCGTGAAGCCCATCTGGTTTTTCAAGCTGGGGTCGGCACCGTTCTCGAGGAGCAGCTTGGCGGTGGCCCGATGACCGAAATATGCAGCCATCATCAGAGGTGTGGTGCCGTTGGGGGCTGCGGCGTTGATCGCGGCTGAATGGCTGACGAGGTAGCTGACGATCCGGGTGTGTCCGTTCGTCGCCGCGTAAGCCAGCGGCGTCCAGCCCGTCTTGTTGACATCCGCCCCGTGCTCGACCATCAGCCTGACGAGGCTTCCATCGCCGAGCAAGCAGGCGATCATCAAGGCGCTTTCACCGCTGGGGTTGAGCTGGTTGAGCTTGGTGGTCGGCTGCTCGATCAGGAGCTGGGCAACCTTCAGCGATTTGTCGCGCAGCGCCAGGTACAAGGCTGAATCGCCTTTTGCATTGACCGCATTCGGGTCGAAACCCTCGGCCAGCAGAGACTGAACGGCACCAACATCGTCCACATCGACGGCTCGGAAAAAATCGGTGAACGAACCTGCTTGCGTCACGCCCAAAAAGAAACTGAAAAATCCTGCAAAAACAATGATATAAAATAGTTTTTTCAAGTTATGCATGAGTCATTTCGGGGGAACTTCCCGGCGTGAAACTTCCCGGTATGAAGAGACGGTTGAAATTCTGCTCCGTGAAATCCTCAACCTCGTCTTCAGTGCATTGGCGTAACTCGGCAAGGCAGCGCGCAACGAAGCGGGTGTAAGCCGGTTGATTGGTTTTGCCACGGTAAGGCGTGGGAGCGAGATACGGACTATCCGTTTCCACCAGAATACGATCTTCAGGTAATTTCTTCGCGATCTCTTGCAACTCCTTGGCATTCTTGAATGTCAAGATGCCGGAGAGCGAAATGTAGAAACCCAGGTCGAGCGCCTGGCGAGCGATGTCCCAGCTCTCGGTGAAACAGTGAAACACGCCGCCGATGTCCTCGGCGCCCTGCTCTTTCAGAATCGCCAGTGTGTCGTCTGCAGACGATCGGGTATGGATGACCAGCGGTTTTCGTACCCGGCGAGCTGCGTCGATATGCGCACGAAAGCGGTCTCGCTGCCACTCCATGTCAGCCACGCTGCGGCCTTCCAGGCGGTAGTAGTCGAGTCCGGTTTCGCCCAAGGCGAGAACGCGAGGATGTTGGGCCAGCAGGGCAAGTTGTGCTGCGGAAGGTTCGGTCATCCCCTCCTGGTCCGGATGCACGCCGACGGTGGCCCAGATGTGCGGGTGCTTCACGGCGCAGGCCAGAACGGCGTCGAATTCTTCGATCTGGGTGCAGATATTCATGGCTCGCGTCACGCCGTTGTCGCGCATGGCGGCAAGCACGCTGTCCATCTGTTCGCGCAAATCAGGAAAGTTGAGGTGACAGTGAGAATCGGTCAGGGCCATTGGAGTGCGCGCTGCTCGCGGTCAAGCTGTCTCTGAGTTACAGGGTATGGGTCGCGCGGCTGGCGATTTCGGCCGTGGGACCGAGAATTTCTTCGATCACGAGGCGCAGTTGCCGGGCTTTTTCGTCGGCTGGAAAACGCACGCCGATGCCCTGGGTCTTGTTGCCCGCCGCATTGGCCGGCGTGATCCACGCGACCTTCCCCGCCACGGGAAAACGCTGTGGATTGTCCATGATGGTCAGCAGCAGATAAACGTCATCACCCAGGCGATATTCCCGCGTCGTCGGAATGAAAATGCCGCCTTCAGTCAAAAATGGAATGAAAGCGGCGTAGAGCGCGGGCTTTTCCTTGATCGCAAGCTGAATCACACTGGGGCGGGCGGTCGATGCGCCAGGTGAAGTGGCTCCATTGGGTGTGGCCATATCAGTGCACGCTCCGAGTGAACAGTTGCTTGAATTCTAGGACCAAGGCTTCCGCTGTGAGATTCGCGTGGAGCGGAAAGTTGGCCGTGCGACTGTAATCGCCGAGTCGTTGCCAGAAGGCCAGAAGGCGAGATGCAGTGGCGATGCTCGCCAATCGTCCCAGCGCGGATTGCTCGATCGGCAAATACAGAGGTTGTTGGCAAAATTGGGTGCGCATCATGTCGACGCAGAGTTTTTGCAGTGCGGCCACGGCGACCGGCATCAGCGGCGTGGGGCCTGGCGCGCTAGCCGCACCGCTCCCCTGCCCTGTAGTAGCTGCCTGCAGCAAACTGCGCGCCCAGTCCATTCCACCCGAGGGTTCTGGGTCATACACGGCATGATGGCACCAATGGGCGATATGTTCGGCTTGCGCAATCTCTCGAGCCTGTAAAGCGCGCAGTGCATCTGCTGCATTCGGCCGGGGCATGGCCAGTAGCCGGCAGCGGCTGCGCAAGGTGGGAAGGACGTGGCCTAGACGATCAGATCCTGTTAAAAAATAAAGGTTTGGTGGTGGTTCTTCGAGTATTTTAAGAAGTGAATTTGCGGCGGGAGCGCCCATAGCATCGAGCGGATAGACCAGCGCCACCTTGAGGTGGCCACGGTGGCTGGTGGTGTGCGACCAGTCGACCAGACTGCGCACCGCGTCGATGCTGATGTCTTTGCTGGGGCTGCGCTTTTCGGCGCGCGTTGACGCTTCTTCGTGATCAATCGTCTGCTCCATGCCCAGTTCCAGGGCCAGGGCTTCGGGCAGGAGTCGCTTCAGATCCGGGTGGTTACCGGCTTGGCGCAATCGGCATGCAGGACATTGGCCACAGGCCTGCTGCGTCGAGCCTGGCAAGGGTATGAGGATGGTGGCTTTCGCCGGAATCGGGGTTTCGCACAGCAAGGCTGCGGCGGCGTTGCCGAGCGCCTCCCAGACACCGAGACCCGTGGCGCCATGCAACAGAATTGCTTGAAAATCCTGTTTTTCAATCATGTAGTTGCAATCTCTTTTTCACACTTTGGATCACATTTTGGCGGACCTGATCCAAGTCCTGCGTACCGTCGATCACGGCCCAGCGTGCCGATTCCGAAGCGGCAAGCAGGAGATACTGCTGACGCACACGCGCAAAAAATTCGAGCGATTCGCGCTCAAAGCGGTCTTGCTGGCGCTGCTGCGTCTGCAAGCGGTGTGAGGCCACCTCGGCGGGCACGTCGATGAGGAGGGTGAAATCCGGCTTCAAACCAGGGTGGACCCAACGCGCCAGGGTTTGCAGGCGATCCTGCGGGATACCCTTGCCGGCGCCCTGGTAGGCCAGCGTGGCATCGGTGAATCGGTCACAGACCACATCGTGCCCTTGCAACAGGGCCGGCTCGATCACCCGCAGCACATGCTCCTGGCGCGCGGCGAACATCAGCAGTGCTTCGGTGGTGGTGGTCATGGGCTGGGCCAGCAAAATCTCGCGGATGCGTTCGCCCAGAGGCGTGCCGCCCGGCTCACGCGTGGCGGTCACACGCCGGCCCGCGCCACGCAAGGTGGCGACCACGGCTTCGAACTGGGTGGTTTTACCGGCCCCGTCGATGCCTTCCAGTGTGATGAACAGCCCTTGATGCGAAGTGTGGTTCACGGTGATTTTTTGAGGATATAACGGCTGACCGCCGCATTGTGTTCGGCCAAGGTATCGGAAAATGCGCTGCTGCCATTGCCGCGCGCGACGAAATACAAGGCCCGCGTCGCTGCGGGATGCAGCACGGACTGCAGTGCGGCATCTCCGGGTAGTGCAATCGGCGTGGGCGGGAGGCCGGCGTGGACGTAGGTGTTGAACGGGGAAGCGGTCTGCAGATTCTTCCGCGTGAGGGCTCCGATGTAGCGCGAGCCCAGGGCGTAGATCACCGTGGGATCACTTTGCAGCGGCATGCCATTGCGCAGGCGATTGATGAAGACGCCCGCAATTTTGCTGCGGTCGCTCGGGCTTCCGGTTTCCTTCTCCACGACAGAAGCCAGGATGAGCGCTTGGTAAGGGGTTTGCAGCGGCAAGCCGGGCTCGCGCGCATCCCACGCGCTGGTCAATTGCCGCTGCATGGCGTGGTAGGCGCGCTTGAGAACAGCGAGTTCTGAAGAATTGCGCGCATACAAGTATGTATCGGGGAAAAACCAACCTTCCGGTGGCATGTTCGGTGGTGCGCCGATGCGTTGCATGATTTGCTCGTCGCTGAGCCCCTCGGCGTCGTGATCGAGTCCTGGGGCCATGTTCAGAGCTTGCAGAAATTGGGCGAAGGTCCAACCTTCGGGCACAGTCACGGCCAGCAAGGATTGATCGCCGCGCGCCATTTTCTGCAGTAACTCCCAGGGACTCGTGCCACGCTCGATTTCATAACTGCCGGCCTTGAGCTGCGTTCCTTGCCCACTGAGTCGCGCCAGCCAATAGAACAGGCGCGGCGAGAGGTCGGCGCCCTGGGTTCGAATTTGTGCCGCCGCCGCACGCGCCGTGCTGCCGGGCTTGACGGAGAAGTCCAGCGGCGATTCACGCAGTTGCATCGGTGCCAGCGCCCAGCCAGCGAACAGGGCAAAAACCAGGAGGCAGGCAATCGAGCCGAGGAGAAACAAACGGACAGGCCAGCGTGTCTTCAAAGACGGGCTCACTCATGAACACATGGAAATGCCGCTCAGCGCTGGCACGCTGGTCGGAGCAGGCAGCTGGGCAGCATGAAACCCTGGGGCAATCGCAAGGTGGACAGCTTTCTATACTAGCCCAGCACAGGCGTGAAAGTGCCTGAAGTAGCGATGCACTGGGCGACGCCCGGTGCCTGCATCACCGGCTCGTGCCATGCCCTGCTGCATAACCGCCACCTTGGCTCTGCGCCCATAACCCGACGCTCCCCGAATGCCATCCACCATCACCCCCCTGCCCCATCTGACCATGCTGCGCGCCCATGGCCCGCAAGCTGCAGATCTCCTGCAAGCCCAGCTTACCCAGAGCGTGCAAAACTGGCCCGAGAAGACGGCTCGCATGGCTGCGATGTGCACGCCCCAGGGCCGCATGCTGGCTGATTTTTTGCTATGGCGGGAAGCCGACGGCGCGATCGCCATGTTGCTGGACGCCACCCTCGCCGAGGCCACCCTCAAGCGTCTGCGCATGTTTATCTTGCGCCTGCAGTGCAAGTTGGACGACGTGACCCCGGAGCGTGCGCTGTTCGGCTTGCTACTGCCCCAGGGCGAGGCACCTGCCGGACTGCCCTGTCCTGCCGCTCCCTGGGCGCTCCTGCGTGAGGCGGGCCTGTGCGTGGTGCGCCTGGCCGACGCTCCCGGTTTGCGGCGTCTGCTCCTGGTGGCCGAATCGCCGGAAGCACGAACCGCCGCCGCGCAGTGGGTCGCCACAATGGCTTCCGGTTCGACGCAGGCCTGGTCGCTCAGCGAGATTCGCGCCGGCATCGGACATGTCACGGCCGCCACGGCGCAGCAGTTCGTGCCGCAAATGCTGAATTACGAAGCCCTGGGCGCGGTCGACTTCAAGAAGGGTTGCTATCCGGGGCAGGAGATCGTCGCGCGGACGCAGTACCGTGGCACCATCAAGCGGCGCACCTACCGGCTGCTCAGCCCAACGGTCCTGGCGCCGGGGGACGAGATCGTCCACAGTGCCGATCCGGCGCAGCCATGCGGCTTGGTGGTGAACGCAGCGCCGGCCGAGACCGGCTGGGAAGCTTTGGCGGAGCTGAAAATCACCGCGACGACCGAGGCCGGCAGCTTGCACGCTCGCACGGTGGATGGCCCAGCCCTGCGCCTCGCGACGCTGCCCTATACCCTCCCCCCGCAGGATTGAGCGAGCGGCTGCGATGTGTTTGATCGCCTGGTCGTGGCAGCCGGGGCAAGCGCGAACCCTGCTGCTGGCCGCCAACCGCGACGAATGGCTGGATCGCCCGACCCTGCCAATGCGCTGGTGGCGTCCCGACACGGCATCGGCGGCTGAAGTGCTCAGCGGCCAGGACCTGCGCAGCGGTGGCATCTGGCTCGGGCTCACGCGTCATGGGCGCTTCGCGGCCGTCACCAACGTTCGCGATCCGGCGCTGGAGCGCCCCCACGCCCCCTCGCGCGGGCTCCTGCCCTTGCGTTATTTGCTCGGCCTGCATCCGCTGGATGGCAGCACCATGGACGACTGCTCCCCAGCCGCCTTCGCCCAGACCGTTCAATCCTGTGCGCCGGCCTACGCCGGGTTCAACCTGCTGCTGGGTGATCTGCGGTCGGGTGCGATGCACTGGCTGTCGAATCACCCCCTGCAGAACGGCAATGTCGCCCCGGGGTTTCACGGTCTCTCGAACGCGGCCCTGGACACGCCCTGGCCCAAGGTGCGGGACTTGAAAGCTGCGCTGGCCGAGAGCGCGGAACTCGCGGATGCTGACACGCCGATGTCGTTCGCCGTCCTGACCCAGGCCTTGCAGCGTGAGCAGATCGCCCCGGATGACGCCTTACCGCAAACCGGCGTCAGCCTGGACTGGGAGCGGGCGCTATCGGCCGCATTCATCCGCATGCCGGGCTACGGCACGCGCTGCTCGACCCTGCTGCGGATGGATGCCGACGGCGGCGCGCTGGTGCGTGAGGTGCAGCACCAACCTGGCGTCCCCAGTCATCCGGACTTTGCCTGGAACTGGCGCACGGCACGGTAGATCGCGCGCCGCATGGGCGGCATCCACTCCGCCGGGCAGGCGCTGAAAATCCGCGCTCAACCCAGTGCAGCGCGCATGCGAATATGGGTGATGCCAGCTTCGGCATAGGGCTCGCCCAGGCTGCTGAAGCCCAGGCGGCGATAAAAGCCCGTCACCGCTTGTTGCGCCGAAATGTCCGCATGACTGTGGCCAGCCGCGTGAGCTGCCTGCATGAGAGCTCGCATCACCAGTTTGCCGGCCTGGCCGCCGCGCATGGACTGCACCACGGCCACGCGGCCGATATGCCCGTCCGGCAACAAACGCCCGCAAGCCACGGGCATCCCCAGACGGTTGAACACCACGGCGTGGCGACACGTGGCGTCGTGTTCGTCCCATTCCATCTCAGCGGGAATGCCTTGCTCGTGCACGAACACGGCGGTGCGCAGGCTGCCGGCGGCTTCGCCGAGTTCGGCCCAGTCGCCGAGTTGCACGCGCAGCATGGGCTCGCCGCGCGCATGGGCTTCGAGCAGGTCGCGCAGCGCTGGCGGCAAGGTCTGCGACTTGGCCTGCGCGCCGCTGGTGGTGAAGACATAGACCATTTCGCCACTGACCAGCAGACGGTCCTGCACGAACATGGCGGTGTGCAGGGTGAAGCTGCTGTGCCCCAGGCGGGTGAGGCCGATTCCGACGTCAATCCAGTCGTCGAGCCGCGCCGGGCGGTGATAGGTGAGACTGGCCTTTTTCACATAGAGATCACCGCCCAGGGCCTGCAAGCTCTGGGCGTACGGCAGGCCGAGGGCCTTCCAGAAGGCGCTCATGGCGGTATCGAAGTACAACAGGTAATGACCGTTGAAGACCACTTGCTGCATGTCCACCTCGGCCCAGCGCACTTGCAAGCGGTGGAGGAAACGGTAGCTTTCGCGTTGCACGGGAGTCATGGTTCGAGGCGATGGGGGCACGATCAGGGTCGGAAGGATCTGCAACGAGGACTTGGTTCAGGAACGCGGCATGGCATTCAAGCGCGGCTGAAAGGCATGGCGCAACGCGGCGGCAGCTTCCTGCACGGCCTGTCCGGCCTGTGGCAAGGCACGGCCCATGCGTATGAAGTCATGTGTGACGCCCGGCCATTCGCGCAGCGCCACGGGCACACCCGCGTGGCGCAGGCGCTCGGCATAGAGCACACCCTCATCATGCAGAGGGTCGCAGCCAGCAAGGCCGATCCAGGCCGGTGCGAGGCCATGCAGATCGGGTGCCAGCAGCGGGGCGAATCGCCAGTCATGACGATCTTCGGGCCGGGGCAGGTATTGGTTGAAGAACCAGTCGATGGATTCGGTGTCGAGCAGAAAGCCATGGGCGAAATGCGCGGCCGATGCGGTCTGCGCCCAACCCGCCGTGCCCGGATAGAACAGGAGTTGCAGCGCCAATGGCCAGGCGGCATCGCGCGCCAGGATGGCACAGACGGTGGCCAGGGTGCCGCCCGCGCTGTCGCCGGCAATGGCGATGCGGTCTGCATCCACACCCAGCATGGCAGCGTTTTCGCGCAGCCATGAGAGTGCGTCCCAGGCGTCGTTCAAGGCTGTCGGGAAGGCATGCTCCGGCGCCAGACGATAGTCGCATGAAAAGACGGTGCAGCCGGAATGCAGTGCCAGTTGCCGACACAGGATGTCGTGTGTCGCGACACTGCCGATGACGAATCCACCGCCGTGCAGGTAAAGCAAGGCACCCGATGGTTCGCTGAAGTCTGCCGCGGGACCTCCCGGCGCGGCACGATAGCGCCGCACCAGCAAGCGAGCGCCATCACGGACAGGACAATCCAGGTCCATCACCTCGGCAAGCGGCGGTGGGGCGATGTCGAGCACACCGGAGGCGGCCTCGTACGCCGCCCTCGCCTGCTGGGCACTGAGGCTCCATAGGGGAGGTCGCGCAGCACGGGCAATGCGATGCAACAACTCCTGCATCACGGGGCTAGGGCTGGGGGGAGTGAGATGTGTGGGTTGGGTCATGATCGTGAATCAGCGGAGCTGCAGCCTTGAAACGCGAGTGGATCCAAGGCAGCATAAAGCGCCGCCGCATCGGCTGCCACGACTGCCGCCTTGCATCAAACCGACATGCCCACGGCGTGGCCGCTGGCCCAGGCCCACTGAAAGTTGTAGCCGCCCAGCCAGCCGGTGACATCAACCACTTCACCGATGAAATGCAGCCCAGGAACCTTGTGGGCTTCAAGCGTGGCGGGGTGCAGTTCCGCCGTGTCGACCCCACCCCGCATGACCTCGGCCTTGCGCCACCCTTCGGTACCCGTTGGCTGGAGCGACCATGCGCCAAGCGAAGCGCCAAGTGCCTTGAGTTTGGCATCCGCCAGTTCGGCGATGCGCCGGTCGGCAGGGAGTTGCTGCATCTCCACCCAGGTCTGAGCCAGACGGCGTGGCAGAAATTGCCCCAGCACGTTGAGCAGCGATTGACGCGATTGAACCTTGGCCACGCGCAGGGCCTCGCCCAGATCGTGGGCCGGCGACAGGTCGAGTCGCAATGGGTCGCCAGAGTCCCAGAAACTGGAAATCTGGAGGATGGCAGGACCGGACAGACCGCGATGCGTGAACAGCAAGTCCTCGTCGAAATGCTGTGCGCCGCACGCCACCCTGACCTCGAGCGCCACGCCAGCCAGCCCGGCAAACGGCTTCCACGGTTCCGCGGCGAAGGTCAGGGGAACCAGCGCGGGTCGAGGCGCCACCACCAACAAACCCATTTGCCGGGCCAGCCGCAGACCGTAATCGCTGGCGCCAATCTTGGGCACCGGCAAGCCGCCCGTGGCCACAACCACCCGCCGTGCCTGCAACGCGCCTCGATCGGTCTCCAGTCGAAAGCCCGAGCCCTCGCGCGACACGCCGTGCACAACACACGGTTGCAGCCATTGCACGCGTCCGAGTTCACATTCCGCACGCAGCATGTCGATGATCTGTTGGCTGCTGCCATCGCAGAACAACTGGCCTTTGTGCTTTTCGTGATAGGCAATGCGGTACCGGCGCACGAGGGCCGTGAAGTCGCGCGGGGTGTAGCGAGACAGAACCTCGCGGGTAAAACCAGGTTGGCGGGAGATGAAGTGCTGCGGGCCCGCCAGCGCATTGGTGAAGTTGCAGCGGCCGCCACCCGAGATGCGGATCTTCTCGCCCACACGCGCCGCGTGCTCGATGAGTGCCACCCGCCGACCCCGTTGCCCCGCCACGGCGGCGCACATCATGCCAGCAGCCCCAGCTCCGATCACGGCGACATCATGGTGCATGGCTTGGATCACGCCGCACAACCCGCATACCGTTGTCGCCTTGTTGGCAGGCAGCAGCGAACCCAAGACCAACTGACGCACTTGAGCCGCAGGCCTTGCTGCCTCAGACCCAGGGTGACGGTAGGCGTCGTGCCGCTGCCTGCGCTTGTTGCTGCCGTGTTGTTGCCGGTGGCCCGGGTGAGGCTGCTGGCGCCCACAGTGATGCCGCCGGGGGCGCTCAGGCGCACGGGGCCGCCTGCCTGGTCGGCACCGGGTACGGCGATGGTGGTGTATTGCAGGGTCTGCTGCACGGTGCCCTGGCCTGCCGTGCGCTGGGTGAGCAGGTCGTGGCCGCTGCTGCTTTGGCTTTGGCTCAGGTCGTTGACGGCGGCGTCGATGTGCAACTGGGCGTTGGGGTTGACTGGCTGGCCGTTGATCACTCCGGCCTGGGCGCTCAGGCTCTGCCCGCTGATCTGCGCCGCCTGCAGGGTCAGGTCGGCGCCGGACTGCAGGGCGATGGCCCCGCCGGTGATGCGGCTGGCCTGCGCGAGGAGGTCGCGCGCCGTGAATGCATAGGGCTGCCAGGCACTTGCCCACACCCAGTAGAGGCTCAGCAGAATGAGCGTCAGGGCGCTCAGGCGGTCAGTGTTCTGGGGTGCGGTGGGCATGGGGAGAGATGCATTAAACCGGGGATTGACAATCTCCTGGATTAACCTCAACGTATCTAAAAGAAAGTATTTTTCCTGTAACTGGGTCGTATTTATAATAATAGTGGCATTTACCAAATCCCTGCCATGGAGCGAACTCGATTTCCCTGCTGCCATCAGGTAATTTGATGTCCTTAATTAATTTATCGCGAGGATCTGTCGGAGAAATTTCAAATGGCAAATGAACTCGACGACCGACCCACTTAGATGAATAGCTCACCCAATCATCGTGCCGATACCCCGGAATCATTTCCATGCAACCACCAATTAACATACTTATTAAAGCGATAATTAATATACGATGGAGGGATGGCTTCATTTTTTAGAGGCAATTTTTCGTGAATTCGATTTTTGTTGCAACAGATAGGATACATTTGGATTGCCGAGTGCTGCCGGCATTGAAACCACAGCAGCGACCCCCATCAAAGGGACGTTTGCAAGCGGAAAAATGGAGTTCAACGTTGAGCTTGTATTAAAAAACCAATCATGCACCCCTGCCGTCGCATTGATAAACGGAACGCGATTGAGCGCATTGCTCAGTGTTGAGCCTTGAGAAAATGATGAACCCGGTTTATTGAGACCGATAACATTATTGCCAAACGAATCAACCGGTTGTTGTCCATTGGCCTGTGGTAAATAAAATGGATAGTCTTTTGTGCCCGGCGCCGGTGTTTGGGGATGCGCCGGGATAATTGCTCAGTTAGGATTTACGTAACACCCACCAAAATGGTTTCCGCCAGTGTAATGCCACGAGACTATATTCTCCGTAGATGAATTATATGCGTAAAAAACCCGGCAAACGCTTCTTGGTACAGGGTTAGCGATCTCCACCTCATAATTTCCGTTATTCAATTTTCGCGTTATTGTATGGTAACCATTATTTTCACTAAATTGATCAAGAAGTAATTTTAATGGTTTTCCAATATAAATTCCGAACCTTTCCAGGAATGCCTCATGCCCACTCACTATTGGGAAGCATGCTGTTGTTAAGGAGCATAAAATAATCACAACCCATAAGTTTTGATTTGAACTATTGGAGCGCGTCACGGCTTTCCTCCGGGGAGTTTCATGTTCGTTATCCAGCTAATATTGTTATTTCCCAGCGCTGCCGGGATTGAAAATAACGCTGCCGGTGGCATCATGGCCGGATTTGTAAAATCACCAAATTTTACTAACCCGGAATTAAAAATATAATCATGTACTCCCGCCGTCGCATTGATAAATGGGACTTGGTTGAGCGTATTGCTGAGCGCAGATCCTTGCGAAAACGAAGACCCAAGGTGATTCAGGCCAATCACGTTGTTTCCGAACGAGTCAACGGGTTGTTGGCCATTCGCTTGCGGCGTATAAACCGGATAGTCCTTTGTGCCCGGCGCCGGTGTTTTCCCTGGCCCCGCATCCGCGTCATAGCCGATGACGGTGTTGTAAGTCCAGGCGGCGGCGTTGGTGATCGCCGCACTCTCGGCGCCATTCTGGCAGCCTGTGCCGCTGACCGACCCTGCCGCACAGCCCGTGACCGCTTTCCCGGCGAGGTTCCCGAGGTTATAGCCCGCTAGCGTCTGCCCCATACCAGCGGTGAGCATGCTGGCCACGATGTTGTGCACAGACTGACTGCCGCCCAGGTCGTGCAGGGTCTGGCCGATATTGCCGCCCTCATGTATACGGGTTGATTGCGCACTGATCGTCAGCGCCCTCGTAACGCCAGCTAACAATAAGCTTGGTTTGCGTATTGTATGTATAAAATATTTTGCAATTTCTGTGCGCAAGCGCGTTGTCAATTTCAATTTCTATGTCGCCATTAGGTAGTATTCGCCTTGAAAATGGCCGGAACCCTAATTTAGGATTGAAATTGTCTTCAATCCACGAAATATCTTTTCCAACATACCAACCATAATTACCTACGAAGGCTTGGTGTGGAGTAGAAGAGGTCATGACAAAACACCCATCAAATTGCGTGATAAAGCAAGAAATCGTAAAAATTTTAAAGAGCAACATCCATCGAATCTTCACGGCTTCCCTCCTGGCAATTTTATGGTCGTGATCCAGTTTATATTGTTATTACCAAGCGCTGCTGGAATAGCAAGAAATGCGGCCGGAGGCATCATTAGCGGATTGGTCAAAACATTGAACTTGAGTCCATCGTTAAATATAAAATCATGCACACCTGCTGTTGCATTGATAAATGGGACTTTATTCAACGCGTTGCTCAGCGGCGAGCCCTGAGCAAAAAACGAGCCTGCGGCAGCTTTATCATTTAATCCAATAATATTTTTTCCCCATGATCCAGGCGGCTGTTGCCCATTACTCTGCGGGTTATAAAATGGATACGTTTTATTTGGCGCTGGTGTTTTCCCTGGCCTCGCATCCGCGTCATAGCCGATGACCGTGTTGTAGGTCCAAGCCGCAGCGTTGGTGATCGTCGCACTCTCGGCGCCATTCTGGCAGCCTGTGCCGCTGACCGACCCTGCCGCACAGCCCGTGACCGCTTTCCCGGCGAGGTTCCCGAGGTTATAGCCCGCTAGCGTCTGCCCCATACCAGCGGTGAGC
>JAJXUC010000091.1 GCA_021783435.1 Pseudomonadota bacterium
CGATCTGACAATTTTTTTGGCGGCGACGGTCGTTTTCACGCACGTATCGAGGGGCGCGATTTCACCCCCCTGGAACAGCGCATCATCGCCCGCATGCTGGACATGGTGTTCAAGGAATACAAAACGGCATGGAAGCCGGTTCTTCCCCTGGACATCGAAGTCATGCGCTCGGAGGTCAACCCGCAATTCGTCAATATCGCAACACCCACCGAAGTGGTCATCGTCTCGACCTTCGATGTGGAAATCGAGGGTGGCGGCGGCAGTCTGCATGTCTGCATCCCCTACAGCATGATCGAGCCGATTCGCGATCAGATGACCACGGGCATGACCACCGACCGGAGCGAGGTCGACCATCGTTGGATGCAGGCCCTGCAAAACGAAATCCGCGAAGCTGAAGTTGAAATGCGCGTCGAGCTTCTGCAGCGCCCCATCCTGGTTCGCGAACTGCTGCAGATGCGCGTGGGCGATGTCCTGCCCGTCGATATGCCTGAAACCGTCGTGGCGCGCGTCGATGGCACCCCGGTGCTCACGGGCGAATTCGGCCAGCGCGACGATCATATGGCCCTCAAGGTGCGGCAGCGCCTTTTGCCCGAATCGACCCAATCACGGCCCCTCAACGTTTTGGGCCGATGATTTCCACCACATTGAATTCTCCGCCCGATATCCTGGATGCATCATGATCGATGAACCACGAAGCGCCGACATGACCGCCGGTTCGGAAACCGACGACTGGGCCGCGGCGATGGCCGAACAGGTCGTGGCCGAATCCTCGCCTGCCGAAACCCGTGCCGAGATCGGGGCGGCCGCGCAACGGGCATCGTTTCCCGAATTGCGGCCAGAAGCCGGCAATGCTGGAGATCTGAACCAACTCGACCTGGTCATGGACATTCCCGTGACCCTCTCGGTGGAGCTCGGGCGCACCAAGATCCAGATTCGCGAGCTTCTGCAACTGGCCCAGGGCTCGGTCGTCGATCTGGACCGCCTCGCGGGCGAGCCGATGGACGTGCTGGTCAACGGTTTCCTGATCGCGCGCGGGGAGGTCGTTCTGGTCAATGACAAGTTCGGCATCCGCCTGACCGATATCGTCAGCCCTGCGGAACGCGCCCGGCGCCTTGGATGAGTCGCCGGGCATGGATGGCTGCGAGAACGACGCCGAAGATCCGCCGCCTCACGTAGGCCAGGCAGAAACTGAACTATGATTCGAACGCTGAGCGCAGCGGAAGAGTTTGTTTCTTTTCATGCCGTGCCGCAACCATTCCCTATGTCTCCAACGCCCTTTCATGCAGTCATGGTGATGACACCGCGAACTCGTTCGACCCGCTGAATCCAGCAAGGGTTGAGTTCGCGCGGCTTCGTCTCGTTTCAAGACAAAACATTCGGAGCGATCCAAAAGTGCGGCTTGACCGCACTTTTTTATGTCCAACATCCCGACATCCATGCCCAACATCACGCTCCCAGACGGCTCGCAACGCCAATACGAAGGGGCCGTCACGCTGGCCCAAGTGGCCGCCTCGATCGGCCCTGGCCTCGCCAAGGCAGCTCTCGCCGGCAAGGTGAATGGCCAGCTGGTGGATCTGAGCCACAGCATCAGCCATGATGCGCACGTCGCCATCGTCACCGGCCAAGATCCCGAGGGGCTGGACATCGTCCGCCATTCAACCGCCCACCTGCTCGCCTACGCGGTCAAGGAGCTTTTTCCCGAAGCGCAAGTCACCATCGGACCGGTCATCGAGAACGGCTTCTATTACGACTTCGCCTACAAGCGCCCGTTCACGCTCGAGGACCTGGCGACGATCGAGGCCAAGATGGCCGAACTTGCCGCGCGCGACGAACCCGTCGTGCGCCGGGTTCTTCCCCGCGATGAGGCCGTCACGTTCTTCAAGAGTCAAGGCGAGCATTACAAGGCCGAAATCATCGCCGGCATTCCTGCAGGCGAGGAGGTTTCGCTTTACACCGAAGGGCGATTCACGGACCTTTGCCGCGGCCCGCATGTGCCGTCCACGGGCAGGCTCAAGGTCTTCAAGCTGATGAAGGTGGCGGGCGCCTACTGGCGCGGCGACCACCATAACGAACAGTTGCAGCGCATCTACGGCACGGCCTGGACGCGCAAGGAAGACCAGGCCGCTTACCTGCTGCGCCTCGAGGAAGCCGAGAAGCGCGATCACCGCCGCCTGGGCAAGGAACTCGACTTGTTCCACTTCCAGGACGATGGTCCCGGCCTGGCTTTCTGGCATCCCAAGGGCTGGGCCTTGTGGCAAGTCGTCGAGCAGTATCTGCGCCAGGTCTACCGCGATAGCGGCTACCAGGAGGTTCGCTGCCCGCAGGTGCTCGATGTCAGCCTGTGGAAACGGTCTGGTCACTGGGACAACTACGCCGAGAACATGTTCTTCACCGAGTCGGAAAAACGCCAATTCGCGCTCAAGCCGATGAATTGCCCAGGCCACGTCCAGCTCTTCAACGCGACGCTGCGCAGCTATCGCGAGTTGCCCTTGCGCTACGGCGAATTCGGGGCGTGTCATCGCAACGAACCGTCCGGAGGTCTGCACGGCCTGTTGCGCGTTCGTGGCTTTACGCAGGACGACGGACATATTTTCTGCACCGAGGACCAGATTGAATCCGAGGTCACGGCCTTCCACCGGCAGGCCATGCAGGTGTACGCCGATTTCGGCTTCGCCGACATTGACCTGAAAATCGCGCTCCGGCCGGACAAGCGCATCGGCGAGGACGCCGTGTGGGACAAGGCCGAAGCGGCCCTGCGCGCCGCGCTCAGCGCCTGCGGTGTACGCTGGACGGAATTGCCGGGGGAGGGCGCTTTTTACGGCCCCAAGATCGAATACCACATGAAGGATTCGATCGGCCGAGCCTGGCAAGTCGGGACCATGCAGGTGGACTTCATGATGCCCGAGCGCCTCGATGCGGACTACATCGATGAAAATTCTGAGCGCAAGCGTCCAGTCATGCTGCATCGGGCCGTTGTCGGCTCCATGGAGCGATTCATCGGCATCCTCATCGAACACCACGCTGGCGCGTTGCCGTTGTGGTTGGCGCCCATCCAGGCCGTCGTGCTCAATATCACCGACGAATCCGCTGCGTATGCGTCAGAAATCACGCAAGCACTGAAAAAACAAGGCCTTAGAGTCGAGTCCGATTTGCGCAACGAAAAAATCACCTATAAAATCCGCGAACATTCGTTGCAAAAAATTCCTTATCTCCTCGTGGTCGGCGACAAGGAACGCGCATCGCAGGCCGTATCTGTGCGGGCGCGCGGCAACAAAGACCTGGGTGTGCTCCCTCTTGCCGAGTTTTCCCAAAGAACACGCAAGGAACTGGCTGATTTGCAATAGCCGGGAGCGCAGTTGTCCACCGCATTGAAAGGTTGAACCATCGCTACTGTACAGAGCCGCAACGCCCCGGAGAAAAGGGCTCACCGCCTCAATCGTGAAATTTCTGTGCCTGAAGTTCGTCTATCCGGCGAAGACAACGAGGCGCTTGGCATCGTGTCCATCACTGAGGCCTTACGCTTGGCCGAAGAGCAAGGCGTCGATCTGGTCGAGATCGCCCCGACTGCCACGCCACCCGTCTGCCGCTTGATGGACTACGGCAAGTTCAAATATCAGGAACAGAAGAAATCTCACGAGGCCAAGCTCAAGCAAAAACAAATCCAGATCAAGGAAGTCAAGTTCCGCCCGGCCACCGACGAAGGTGACTATCTGATTAAAATCAGGAACTTGAAGCGCTTTCTCGACGACGGGGACAAGGCCAAGGTTTCGTTGCGCTTTCGCGGACGTGAAATCACCCATCAAGACATTGGCATGCGCTTGTTGGAGCGCGTGCGGGATGACCTGGAACCACATGGTCAAGTCGAGCAGATGCCCAGGCTCGAAGGACGTCAGATGATCATGGTTCTGACGCCTCGCAAGAAAAAATAACAGCGCAAGCTGTAACGACCCGCCACGCAGACCTTGTCGATCTGCGTGCGGTATACAGCAGGGTTTGCCGTTGGGCGAGCCCTGCTGATGACAAGTGGGCGTGGGCTCAAGTGCTGCAACAAACAGCCGCCTGCGTACATATCAACCTCAATGGAGCTTTCAATGCCCAAGATGAAAACCAAAAAAAGCGCGGCCAAGCGCTTTCGTGTCCGCCCGGGCGGCACGGTTAAGCGCGGCCAAGCTTTCAAGCGTCACATCCTGACCAAGAAATCGACCAAGCGCAAACGTCACCTTCGCGGCGCCACCGATGTACACGCCACGAACATGGGCCATATCGCCCAGATGATGCCGTTCGCCTGAGCCCGCAGGCTCTTGTCTTTAGCTGATGAAGGAGTGATCAAATGCCTCGCGTCAAACGTGGTGTAACGGCTCGCGCCCGCCACAAGAAAGTTTTGGATCAGGCCAAGGGTTTCCGCGGCCGCCGCAAAAACGTCTTCCGCATCGCCAAGCAGGCGGTGATGAAGGCCGGTCAATACGCCTATCGTGACCGCCGCGCCAAGAAGCGCGAATTCCGCGCGCTGTGGATCACGCGCATCAACGCGGCAGTGCGTGAGTTCGGCATGAGCTACAGCGTGTTCATGAACGGCATGAAAAAAGCCGCGATTGAAATCGACCGCAAGGTGCTGGCTGAAATGGCTGTGAACGACGCTGCCGCCTTTGGCAAGATCGTCGAGCAGGTCAAGGCGAAACTGGCCTGAGTCCCATGACCGCCGGATGGGCCCGAACGTGGGCATCCGGTTCGTTGTTTTCGAGGCCTGGTCGATCCGGGCCTTTTTTCTCGCTGTCGCTTCAGCATCTTCTCGAGTCTTCACACCATGACGGAACCGCAGGATCTGGTGCATCGGGCCCAATCGGAGTTCGCGGCCATCTCGAATTCGGCCGAGCTTGAAAACGCGAAGGCGCGCTACCTGGGCAAGACCGGCGCGATCACGGCACTGATGAAGGATCTGGCCCAACTGCCGCCCGAGATCAGGCGCGAGCGCGGCGCCATCATCAACCAAGCCAAGCAGGGTATCGAGCTTGCGCTGCAGCAACGCCGCGAAGCCTTGGACGATGCCGAGCTTCAAGCCAGGCTGGCGGCCCAGGCTATCGATGTCACGCTGCCAGGAAGAGGACAGCGGGGCGGGGGCCTCCATCCG
This sequence comes from Pseudomonadota bacterium, assembly GCA_021783435.1. The sequence continues at coordinate 5,129 of JAJXUC010000091.1, forward strand.
GTGACGCGGTCATGGATGCGCATCGAGTCCATTTTCAATTCCATCGGCTTCGACGTCGCCGACGGTCCGGAAATCGAGGACGATTGGTCGAATTTCACGGCGCTGAACTCACCGCAGAACCATCCGGCGCGCTCGATGCAAGACACCTTCTACGTGGATGTGCAGGATGCGCGCGGCCAGCCGCTGCTGCTGCGCACCCACACTTCCCCGATGCAGGTGCGCTATGCGAGGGCGCATGTGCAGCGTCATGCTGGCATGACGGAGATGCCTGACATCAAGGTCATCGCCCCGGGCCGCACCTACAGGGTCGACAGCGATGCGACCCATTCGCCGATGTTTCATCAGTTCGAAGGGCTGTGGATCGGCAAGAACGTGTCTCTGGCAGATCTCAAGGGCGTCTACACGGGTTTTCTGCAGACCTTCTTCGAGCGGGATGACATGACCCTGCGCTTTCGCCCGTCCTACTTCCCCTTCACCGAGCCCTCGGCGGAAATCGACATGATGTTCGATAGCGGCCCGCTCAAAGGACGCTGGCTCGAAATCTCGGGTGCCGGACAGGTTCATCCCCACGTCGTGCGCAATTTCGGACTCGACCCAGAGCAATACATCGGCTTTGCTTTCGGCTCGGGCATCGAACGCCTGACCATGTTGCGCTACGGTATCGCAGACCTGCGCCAGTTCTACGCCGGCGATCTGCGTTTTCTCGAGCAGTTCAATCCGGCTTGACCCTGCCGTTCACGCACCAGGGCCATTCCTCAATCCCCCACCGATTTCCCGCCCATGCAAGTGCCTGAATCCTGGCTGCGCCAATTCTGCAGCCCAGACCTGAGCAGTGAACAGATCGCCGACTGCCTGACCATGGCCGGCCTCGAAGTCGAAGACATGCGCAGCACCGCGCCTCCGTTCAGCGGCGTGGTGGTTGGCGAAGTCCTGAAGGTCGATCCGCATCCGGATGCGGATCGACTGCGCGTGTGCCTGGTCGACGTCGGGACTGATACGCCTTTGCAAATCGTCTGCGGAGCGCCGAACGTCGCGGTCGGCATGAAGGCGCCATGCGCACGTATCGGCGCCATCCTCCCGCCCGCTGCGGACGGTGGACAGTCCCTGCACATCGGTCCGGCCACCATGCGCGGCGTGTCTTCTCAGGGCATGTTGTGTTCGGCAAAGGAGCTTGGCCTGTCCGCTGACCATGCTGGATTGCTCGCGCTTCAGTCGGATCTGAAACCGGGTTTGGACTTGCGTCAGGCACTGGACCTGGACGATTGCATCTTCACCATCAAGCTCACCCCCAATCTTGGTCATTGCCTCAGCGTATTCGGCGTGGCGCGCGAACTCGCAGCCGTGACCGGGGCCCCTCTCGCGCAACCGCAATTTCCCGCGGTCTCTCCCGCCATTGCCGACACACTGCCGGTACACGTCGCAGCGGCTGATTTGTGCGGACGCTTTTCCGGGCGCGTGATACGCGGCGTCAACGCCCACGCCATGACGCCCGCCTGGATGCGCCAGCGCCTGGAGCGGGCGGGACAGCGCAGCATCTCGGCCCTGGTGGATATTTCCAATTACGTCATGCTTGAGCTCGGACGGCCCTCGCATGTGTTCGACCTCGACAAGATTGAGGGCGGTCTGGAGGTGCGCTGGGGCAGGGCGGACGAATCGCTCGAACTGCTCAACGGCCAGACCGTGGAGGTGGATGAACGGGTTGGCGTCATTGCCGCCGGCCGCGGCATCGAGTCGCTGGCAGGGATCATGGGGGGCGAGGCTACCGCAGTCACACTCGACACGCGCAATGTGTATGTCGAAGCCGCTTTCTGGTGGCCCGATGCCATTCGTGGCCGCGCGCGCCGCTACAATTTTTCCACCGACGCCGCAGCACGTTTTGAGCGCGGTGTGGACTACGCGACGACGGTCCAGCACGCCGAACGCATCACCCTGCTCATTCTCGAGATCTGTGGTGGTCAGGCCGGCCCGATGCGCGACCAACAAATCGCGCTTCCCGAGCGCAAGCCGGTGCGCATGCGCATGGCGCGCTGCGAAAAGGTCATCGGCATGGCCATTGGCGCCGACGATGTCGCCAAGATCTTTACGCGTTTGGGGCTCCCGTTCCGGCAAGAAGGCCAAGCGCAGGAGGCCGCGTTTATCGTCGAGCCGCCCAGCTATCGCTTCGATTTGGAGATCGAGGAGGATTTGATCGAGGAAGTGGCCCGCATCCACGGCTATGCGCGCATCCCGGCGGCTCCGCCGCTTGCCTCGGCGCGCATGCTGCCGGCGGCCGAAGGCCGGCGCAGCCTGCATCAGTTGCGGCTGGCGCTGGTGAATCTCGCCTACCAGGAGACCATCGCTTTCAGCTTTGCCGAGCCCGAGTGGGAGACAGATCTGGCGGGCAATGCGGATCCGATCCGGTTGCTCAACCCCATTGCCGCACAGGCCAGTGTCATGCGGAGCACGCTGTTCGGCAGCCTGCTCCAAGCCTTGCGCCTGAATCTCAACCACAAGGCGCGCCGGGTGCGCATCTTTGAATTGGGCCGTGTTTTTCTGCGTAGCCAGCGGCTGGCCGACCCAGCCCAGCCCGGCGGCCTAGACCAACCCATGCGCATCGGCGCACTGGCTTACGGTCCCATCTGGCCCACAGGATGGGCGCAGCCGGAGCGCCTGGTCGATTTCTTCGATGTCAAGGGCGACGTTGAGCAACTCTGCGCAGGTTCTGGCCCGCTGCGCTTCGAACCCGCCCGCCATCCTGCGTTGCACCCAGGACGCTGCGCGGCCGTCCTGCTGGATGAACAGATCGTTGGCATGCTTGGCGAATTGCACCCGCGCCTGGTGCTCAAGTACGGCCTGCACCAGGCGCCCATCGTGTTTGAGCTTGATGCTGAGATACTCCAGCGCCAGGCGATGCCGTCATTGCAGCCCATTGCGCGCGCACCCGCGGCGCAGCGGGATCTGGCCTTCGTGCTCGACCCTGCGATTTCTGCGGCGCGCTTCTTGCATGTGGTCGATACGGCCCGCGCAGCGGATGCACGCTGCGGCATCATCGTGAAGAGCATCATCTTCGATGTCTTCCAGCCGAGGGAACCAGACAGCATGCCGGGCAAGAGCGTTGCGCTGCGCCTGACGCTGCAGGCGGATGAAACACTGACCGACGCGCAGGCTGACGCCGCATGTGCCGGCATCGTCGCTGCCATGCAGCGCGAACTCGGCGCGCGGCTTCGCGCCTGAACAATGCTCAAAGGTCATTTCGGGAAATTGCGATCATGGAAAAACTTGTCACCAATCTGCTGACCCCCAGCCTGACCAAGGCCGAGTTGTCCGAATTGCTCTACGAGCGCATCGGCTTGAATAAACGGGAATCCAAGGACATGGTGGATGCCTTCTTCGACCTCATCCGCGAAGCCCTGGCCTTCGGGCATGACGTGAAGCTGTCGAATTTCGGCAATTTCCAGCTACGCGACAAAGCTCAGCGTCCGGGACGCAATCCACGCACCGGAGAGATCATTCCCATCCAGGCCAGGCGCGTGGTGACCTTTCATCCCAGCCAGAAATTCAAGGAACAGCTGCAAAACCACCTGGAGGTCGAGGAACATTGAATGCGCACAGGTCTGCTGGCAGCCTCGGCTGCAATCACGGTCGGTTTGTCCCAGCCATGATCCGCCCCGTATAGTTGACGTACAACTTCCGCAACAACCTGCCCGGCTTGACTCGCAGCCATGAACGCGTCCACGGCATTGCCCCCGATTCCGTCCAAGCGCTACTTCACCATCGGTGAGGTCAGCGAGTTGTGCGGCGTCAAGTCGCACGTGCTGCGCTACTGGGAGCAGGAATTCAGCCAGTTGCGGCCCATGAAGCGCCGCGGAAACCGACGTTATTACCAGCACCATGAAGTGCTGCTGATCCGCCGTATCCGCGAACTCCTGTATGAGCAGGGTTTCACCATCCACGGTGCTCGCGCCAAACTGTCGCAGGGGGATGCCCAGGCGCACGAGTTCGCTCCCGCCGCAACCGGATCTCAATGGCAGCCCACCTCCTTGCGGACCGACGACCTGGATTCAGGCAGACTCACGTCCCGCTCGCCGGGTGGAGAGCCGGATATTGGACCGGCCGTGATGCAGGACGATCTACGCAGTCAATTGCTCGCGCTCCGATCTCTCCTGAGTCTCGAATAATCTGCTATATTTACCGGCTTGGTCGACGGGGCGTAGCGCAGCCTGGTAGCGCACCTGCATGGGGTGCAGGGGGTCGGAGGTTCGAATCCTCTCGCCCCGACCAATAAAATCAGTGTCTTAGCGGCGAATACCAGGCGCCGAGAACCGGAGCAAGTTAGAAGGACTTCTAACTTGCTTTTTTCTCGCGTAGGGCCTGTCTTCGCTGGTGTGGTTGCGCCGTGGATGCACGGCAAAGTGCGCTTCTAGCTTGTAATGACTTGAGGCCCGGTGTGCGGCGTTACCCGATCGTCATCAGGCTGGCGTTGCCGCCAGCGGCTGCCGTGTTCACGCTGATGACGCGCTCACGGAGCAGCATTTCAAGCGGGTAATCCATCTGTGCAAGCCCGTCGCGTGGCAGTGCGAAAACGGGCACCACCGCATGGGTGTACTGTGCCAGTTCGGTTTGAAAGGCAAGAAGCCCGGCAGAATCGCCGTCGTAGAGCGCCGCGTCGGGCATGGCGTCTTGCGATACGAGACGCACATGGTCGTGCAGGGTGGAGGGCAGCAGCGCGGAAACGGCATCGGCCGCCTTGCCTGAAATGAGCGCGACGTTGGCCGTGGCCAGCGCGGCACCGATCTGCCGCAGCAAAGCTTCTTGCGTGTCGGCGCGGCACAAAATCGTGCCCCGTGCCTCAAGCCCGTACTGGTTCTGCTCGCCAACCGGGCCTGGCAGCACAGTGACCTGGCGCGCCGGGGCATGGGCGGCGTAGGTTTGCAACGTCGCAGTCTCGACGCCCTGGTCTTGCAGGGCCTTGATGAGATCAAGCAGAGGCTGCGGTGTTTGAGCCGTTGGCAAAAATGGTCCGCTTCCGGGCGCGATCAATCGGCGCAGATAAAGGGGGCCGCCGGCCTTTGGCCCGGTGCCTGAGCGCGAATGCCCCCCAAAGGGCTGCACACCGACAACCGCGCCAATGACGTTGCGATTGACGTAAATATTGCCGGCGCTGATGCGCGAGGTTACGTGCGCGATCGTCTCGTCGATACGGCTATGAATGCCGAACGTCAGTCCATAGCCCAGCGCGTTCACGGCGTCGATGGCGGCATCGAGCTCGCCGCGCTGATAGCGCAAGACGTGCAGCACAGGCCCGAAGACTTCGCGCCCCAGGACGTCGATCGACGGGATCTCGATGATCGTGGGGGGGACGAAATAGCCGTGGCGGGCATCTTGCGGCAGTTCGGGGGCACTGACCATGAAGCCGCGGCCACGCATCGCCTCGATGTGTGCGGCGATGGTGTCCCGCGCCTCGGCGCTGATGACCGGGCCCACGTCGGTGCAGAGTCGATCGGGCCGGCCGATGGCAAGCTCGGCGCTTGCGCCACGCAGCATCTCCAGCAGGCGGGGGGCGATATCGTTCTGGACCAACACGATGCGCAGCGCCGAGCAGCGCTGCCCGGCGGAGTCGAAAGCCGAGGAGACGATGTCGGCCACGGCCTGCTCGGGCAAGGCGGAGGAATCGACCACCATGGCGTTTTGTCCGCCCGTTTCGGCAATCAGGGGAATGGGCAGGCCCTGGGCGTCCAGGTGTCCGGCAAGTTGCGTCTGAATCAGGCGCGCCACCTCGGTGGAGCCGGTGAACATCACGCCGCGGACACGCGCATCGGCAACCAGCGCTGCGCCAACGCGGCCATCGCCGGGAAGCAATTGCAGGGCGCCTGCCGGAACCCCGGCTTCCAGAAGTACGTGCACGGCATGGCTGGCGATGAGCGGGGTTTCCTCGGCCGGTTTCGCCAGGACGACATTGCCTGCGGCCAGGGCCGCGGCGACTTGTCCGGTGAAAATGGCCAGGGGGAAATTCCACGGGCTGATGGCCACGACGGGGCCGAGTGGACGCTGCACGGCATTGTGGAACTGCGACGACACTTGGGTCGCGTAATAGCGCAGGAAATCCACGGCCTCGCGCACTTCGCCAATGGCGGCAGGCAGGGTCTTGCCGGCCTCGCGCACGATCAGCCCCACCAGCTTGGGCAGCCGCTCTTCGAGAAGATCGGCGGCGCGAAGCAGAATCGCCGCGCGATCCTGTGCCGGCGTGGCTTGCCAGACGGGCGCCGCCTGCAGCGCGAAGGTGAAGGCCGCGTCGATCAGGGCGGGATCGGTTTCGATGACCTGGCCCACCGTATCGCGCAGGTCGGCCGGGTTGAGGATCGGGCGCGCCGGGCCCCGCACTTCGCCGTTGCCCAGGATGGGCCGCGCCTGCCACGACGTCTCGAGTCCTGCAAGCCCCGCGGAGGCCAGCGAGCCCAGGCGCTGTTCGTTGCTGAGATCGAACCCGGCGGAATTTTCACGGGCAAAACCAAACAGCGCGCGGGGAAGCACGATCTTCTCGTGCCCAGCACCCAGCGGTACCACGCTCCTAGCCAATTCGGCGGGGTCGGCGACGATGTCGTCCAGACTCAGTTTCGGGTCGTTGATCTTGTGCACGAATGAGGTGTTGGCACCGTTCTCAAGTAGCCTTCGCACAAGATAGGCGAGCAGGGTTTCGTGCGTGCCCACGGGCGCATAGATGCGACAGGGCCGGTTCAGGGCATCGGGCCCGACGACCTCCTCGTACAGCGGCTCCCCCATGCCGTGCAGGCATTGGAACTCGTACTGGCCCACGTAGAAATTTTCTCCCGCCATCGCGTGGATGGCGGCTACGGTGTGCGCGTTGTGCGTGGCGAATTGCGGGAACACGGCGCTTGGCGCGGCCAGCAGTTTGCGCGCGCAGGCCAGGTACGAGATGTCGGTATGCACCTTGCGCGTGAACACGGGGAAGCCTTCGAGGCCGTCGATCTGTGCGCGCTTGATCTCGGAATCCCAGTACGCCCCCTTGACCAACCGCACCATCAAGCGTCGCTGCGAGCGGTGCGCGAGGTCGATGAGGAAGTCCAGCACGAAGGGTGCGCGCTTCTGGTAGGCCTGGACCACGAATCCGATGCCATTCCACCCTTGAAGCGCCGGATCAAAGCACAGGCTCTCCAGCAAGTCCAGGGAGATTTCCAGCCGGTCGGCCTCCTCCGCGTCGATGTTCAGCCCGATGTCGTAGTCGCGCGCCAGGCGTGCAAGCCGTACCAGACGCGGCAGCAATTCGTCCGCGACGCGCTGGCGTTGCGCGCGCGCATAGCGCGGATGCAACGCGGAGAGCTTGATCGAAATGCCAGGGCCTTCGTAGATGCCGCGGCGCTGCGCGGCTTTGCCGATCGCGTGGATGGCCTGCTCGTAGTCGCGCAGGTAGCGCTCGGCATCCTGCGCCGTGAGCGCCGCCTCGCCCAGCATGTCGTAGGAATGGCGAAAGCCCTTGTCTTCCCACTTGCGCGCGTTGGCCAGAGCGTCGGCGATGTTCTGGCCCAGCACGAACTGCTCGCCCATGAGCCGCATGGCGATGTTCACGCCCCCACGCACCACGGGCTCGCCACTGCGCGCAACGAGACGGGTCAGGACCGAGGACAGGTGGGCTTCGCTGCTGGTCGCCACGAGTTTTCCCGTCAGCAGCAGACCCCAGGTGGCCGCGTTGACAAACAGCGAGCGGCCGCCGCGCAAATGGCTTTGCCAGTCGCCGGAACAGATCTTGTCGCGGATCAATGCGTCGCGCGTGGCGGTGTCGGGGATGCGCAACAACGCTTCGGCCAGGCACATCAGGGCAATCCCTTCCTGACTTGACAGTGCGTATTCCTGCAGCAGCGCTTCGACGCCGCCACGCGTGCGCTTGGCGCGCAGTCGGGTGGCGAGGCGGCGCGCGGTGTCCTGCGTCGCCGCGGCCAGTTTCGGTGGCAGGGTGGCCTGGGCAAGGATGGCGGGGACGCATTCGGGCTCGGGTCTGCGATAGGCCGCCGTGATGGCCGCGCGCAGCACGGTCTGCGGTTGCACGTCCTGCGCTAGATCGAGAAATGGCACGATCGGGGACGCAGGGTGGTCTTGCTGCGGCGCGGGCTGGAACTCGCCATCATCCGGGACAGCCTCCAGCGCGTCCCCACGTTCGAGCCGCTCCAGGCCTTGCAGAATCATTTGCTTGACGACGAAATGCGGCGTGCGCCCATGCGCCTCGGCTGCAGATTTGATACGAAGACGTACATGCTCATCGATTTTTACGCCTATGGTCGTCACTGGCATGGTTGCACCTTTCATATACTGAAGTCTAGAATGGTTACACCTTTATTCGAGGAAGTAAAGTTTTCTCTTGTTTTTGGTGTTACCTTTCTGTTCCAGAAGGTTGTAACTCTTAAACGCCATGGCGATGCACAGCAACTTTTTCACAGACTCGCGGCATGCAGTCCCCATGTGGATCGTCGGACGTTCGTCTGACGCGGTGCACTTGATCCACGCGATGAAAACCGCGTCGAACGGCGCATACCGTCAACCATCCTGTTGAATCCAGAACCCGATGCGTGTCACGAATCGATGTCGACACAGGCGACGCAGTGCCCGACGCGTCGAAGGGTGTGCTGGCAGGCGCCTGCCGCGGCTGATGCTCCCTTCATGCCTGACTGGAATCGATGTGCGCTTGATCTTTGCCGTCCGCTGTCGTCCTCTCGTCTGGGGCTGTCGGACTGGTGCTGGGTATCGGCTCTTGCCGCTGCGAACGACGGCCCGACTGTGGCCCTTCATCTTCACATTGCCAAACTAGGAGACAAGCACAATGCGACATCTATCCAAAACCACGCTTTTCACCCTGGCCGCAGCCGGCACTTGCCTGGCCGTTTCGCAGGCCTTCGCGGCCTCGCCCATCAAGATCGGCGTGCAGGCGCCGATCACCGGTCAGTACGCCAACGAAGGCCAAGGCATCGCCGATGCCGTGAAACTGCTGGCGAAACAGACCAATGCCAAGGGCGGCCTGCTCGGCCATCCTCTGGACGTGAAAGTCTGTGACGACCAGGGCGAAGCCGCTGCGGCCGCGATTTGCGCGCGGCAACTGGTGAACGACGGCGTGCTCGCCGTGATCGGCAGCTACACCAGCGGCGCTGCCCTGGCTGCCGAGCCGATCTACGCGCGTGCCAACGTCATTCAGACCTCGGACGGCACCAGCGACGAGCTGACCGCGCACGGCTTCAAGACCTTCTTCCGCAACGCGCCGCCCAACAGCGCCGAAGCCTTGTTCACTGCCGGCTATTTCAAGGCCGTGGGTGACAAGCGCATCGCCGTGGTGACCGACCACTCCAGCTTCGCCACGGGCCTGGCCGATGCGGTGGTGGCCGATGCGAAGCAGGACGGCATCGACGTGCTCGACAAGGCCTACATCAGTGCCGGCTCGCAGAACTACACCCCGGTGCTGACCAAGCTCAATGCCCTGCACCCGCAGGTGGTGTACTTCTCGGGTTATTACACCGACGGCGGTTTGATCAAGGCGCAAATGGCGCAGTTGGGCATGAAAGCCAAGTTCGTTGGCGGCGATGCGAACCAGAATGTGGCCTTCGCCAAGATTGCCGGCAACGCCGCGGCCGGAGCGGTGATCATCAACGTGCCGGCGCCGCAGGACTTGCCGTATCCGGCGGCCAAGGAATTCCTCACCCAGTTCAAGGCCG
>JAJXUC010000228.1 GCA_021783435.1 Pseudomonadota bacterium
GACTGTCGCCTTCTACTGTTTCGTGCCGCGCCTCCCGCCGCAAAGCGGGACCGTTTGCCCGCGAAAATCGCCTCCCTCCCGACGTCGCGGGCAGGACCCGTCCGTCCGGCACTTCAGCCAGCAAGGCATGATGGGCCAGTTCACCGTGGCCTGAGTGCCCCGGGTCCGGGACGCTTTCAGCGCATCAGGGCCTCGATGGTTTGCCGAATCTGCGGGGTGTTGTAATCGCGCCCGCCGACGGCCTGCCGGACGATCAGACCCCGCTTGTCGATCAGATAGGTTGTCGGAATCCCCATCACGCCGAAAGCATGCGCCACCTGACTATGCTGGTCCAGCAACACCGGAAATGTGGGCGAGGGATTGAGTTCCCCCATGTAGGCGAAGACGTTGTTCAGGCTCTCGCCCTGGTCCAGCGCCAACACCTCAAAGGGGCGACCTTTCATCGACAGGTAAAGCCTTTCGATGGACGGCATCTCCTGCCGGCATGGCGGGCACCAGGTTGCCCAGAAATTCACCAGCACCACCTTGCCGCGGTAGTCAGCCAGACGGTGTGCTTTGCCGTCGATGTTCAGCAGGCTGAAGGCCGGCGCTGGGCGCGGTGGCTGCACCACCGCGAGCGCTTGATCTTGCACTGGGCTGGCGGCAAACGCGGTGCGAGCTCTGGCTGCCGCCAGCAATCCGGCGCCACCGAGCCAGGACAGCACTTGGCGGCGCTCAGGGTTAGCCATGCGAGGCTGCCGCGCATTGTGGGCCTGCCAATGTGGCTTGGTGTTGCGTTCCATGTTCACTCCAGAAATAAACAAGTTTGAACCGCGCATCACGCGGTAAATCCACGGTGGTGAAGCCTTGGCCCCAATCCCCAACCTGCAGGGTTTGCTGCGCCGGCAGGATCGACCAATCCGAACTCACGCCCAGCGGCTGCCAGCGTTGCAGCCACTGGGTCTTGGTAATCAATGGGTGCCGTTTGCCATCCTCCGTCACGGCCTTCCAGTCGGCCACGTCATAGGTGATGGGGGCTTTGGCGTTGTTCCGGATCGAGGTCCCGAACACGCAGACCTGGGCAATGGCATCGATGGCCTTGGGTGGATAACCCATGTTCTCGTAGAAGGCGCGCACATTGTCGGGGCTGAGCTGGATCAACTGCACGGTAAACGCATGCTTGGCATTCGTCCATGACGGTTGGGTCGCCGCACCTGCAGTTGCCACCTGCGTGGTCTGCACAGCCCAAATACTTGGTGATAGTCCGGCACAAACGAGTGCGACGAGCCACGGGAAAACACGACCATCCATCGTTCAACTCCTTAAGAAAAACGCCAATGAGCGACTGCGTGATCAACAGTTTTTTCATGGCAGTTTCTCCAGATGATTGGAATGCAGCAGCGCTGACACAGCAGCCAAGACATGGGGTTGGCTGCTGTGGCAACCCCACATGGAAGACTTCGCCTCGCCGGGATCGCCATGCAGACCGTTCCGGACATCTCTGCACAGCGCCGCGAATCACGCATCACATCATCACGCGCATTATGGCCGGCATGCCCTCCTTGGCGAAGCGGTCGAGTTCGCGGGAGTGGGCTTTGATCACGGCGACCATCTCCGGGTCGGAGGAGGTCTCGGTCACGGCCACGCCATCGGGCAGGATGTCGAGCTTGCGCTGGTACTTGGTCGGGTTGGCGAACATCTGCGGCACGCTATTACTCATGGGGTAGGGGAAGGGGCGGTTCTGATCGAGCCGTGCATACATCTCCACCACATGCTTCTGGATGAGCGCTGCCGTCGTGGGGTCGGCCGAGGTGGTCACGTCATGCACCCCATTGGGCAGCTCGGTCACCTTGCGCTGGATCTGCTGGTGAACCTTGAACAGCTCCATGCCGGTGCGCATGGGGCCGTTCATGTTCTCGGGCGACATCATGCCGCCCATGCTGCCACCCATCATCCCTCCACCCATCGTGCCCTGGGCCTTGGCGGAGGGTGCGCCGTGTCCGGTTAAATAGCCCACGACGGTTCCAACAAAACCCACAAGGGCAGTCACAAATGAACGACGTTGCATAACGATTTCCTGGTTACAACACACAAGGAACAAACGACGAAAGGAAGCTGATCATGATGACTTCTGTCTGCATGTCGGGGGGCGGCATGGCCCTCATGGGGTTGTTCGGACGGCTGGTGCTGGCTTTAATCGCGCTCGGCGTGATGGCGCTGATCAAATACATCTTCTCCAGCCCCCGGCTTTGACGCAACAGGCTCCTGAAATACGTGCGCCCTGCACGCTGAGACTTGCGTGGCACGACAGGGTTCTGAGAGCAGCCGAATCCTGCAGCAACACGATTTGACATGGATCAAGGACGGACATACTGGGCCGCTTCCGAACGTCCTTGAGGCCTTTGTGAGGGCCTGATTGCGGCTGATTGATAGTGCTCATGAAGCCACCTCCAGCCTGGGACTCTCGCCCAGCCCCAGGCGCCGCTTCTGCCACAGGGCGTAAACCGCCGGAATCACCAGTAGCGCCAGCAAAGCAGCCGTCAGCATGCCGCCAACCATGGGCGCGGCGATGCGCTTCATCACGTCGGCACCAGCGCCTTCGCTGAACATGATGGGCAGCAGGCCGCCGACCACCATGGTGAGGGTCATCGCCATGGGGCGCAGCCGCAGCAAGGTGCCCTCGACCACCGTTTGCTTGAGGTCGCCCCAGGTGTTGAGGCGGTCGTGAATCTTGCGCCGCTCCAGCGCCGCGTCGAGATACAGCAGCATGACCACGCCGAACTCGGAGGCCACCCCGGCGGTGGCGATGAAGCCCACGCCCACCGCAACCGAGAGCTTGTAGCCCAGCCAGTCGACGTACCAGAATCCGCCCACCAGCGACAGCGGCAAGGTCAGCAGGATGATGGCGACCTCGGTGATGTTCTTGAAGTTGAAATACAGCAGGAGCGCGATCAGGCCGATCACCGCCGGCACGACGATCTTCAGACGCTGCACGGCCTGCTCCAGCGCCTGGTACTGCCCAACCCAGTCGAGCGTGAAACCGGGCTGCAGATGAACCTTCTGTGCCAGGGCCGCTTGCGCCGCGGCCACGTAGCTGCCGATGCTGGTGCCGGGTTTGAGGTCGATGTACACCCAGGAATTCAGGCGGCTGTTGTCGCTGGTGAGCATGGGCGGGCCGCCCTCGATGCGCAGCGTGGCCACCTGCGCCAGCGGAATCTGGCTGCCCTCGGGCGTGGCGATGCGGCTTTCCATCAGCGTGGACAGCGACTGGCGCAGTTCGCGCGGGTAGCGCAGGCTGATGGGGAAGCGCTCCAGGCCGTTGACGGCGGTGGACAGC
>JAJXUC010000009.1 GCA_021783435.1 Pseudomonadota bacterium
CGGGAGGCTGATTGCCGCCGTGCGCAGCGCATGGCGCCGGGACCGAGAGCGCATGGCGCCAACACGACAAACGTCTGCGCGGGCTTACGATTGTTTCCAGCAGGACCTCGCCCATGAACACCCAAACCGACACCGCGCATCCACCCACGGCCCTCATCACCGGCGCATCCAGCGGGATCGGCGCGGCGCTTGCGCAAGCCTATGCCGCGCAGGGCTGGAGGCTGGTTCTGGTGGGCCGCAGGGCCGATGCTTTGGGCGCAACCGCCAAAGCCTGTGCCCAGGCGCAGGGCCTGCAAACCGTGGACCCGATGCGCATACGCCTCATCACGCTCGATTTGTTGCAAACCGAAGCCTGGCGCGAGCATGCCGGCGCCCTGGTGCAAGGCTGGGGCTGCCCGCAGGTGGTCATCGCCAACGCCGGCATCAGCCATGGCGTGGACCTGGCGCGCCCGGAGGACTTGGCTGTGGCGCGTGAGGTGATGGACAGCAACTGGCTGGCGGCCTTGGCCACTCTGGCGCCGTTCATTGCGCCCATGCGCGCGCGCGGCAACGGCACTCTGGTGGGCGTTGCCAGCGTGGTCGGGGTGCGCGGTCTGCCGGGGCACGCGGCTTACTGCGCGAGCAAGGCTGCGCTCATTCATGCGCTGGAGAGTCTGCGCGTGGAATTGCGCGACTCGGGCGTGCGCGTGGTCACCATCAGTCCCGGCTACGTCGCGACGCCACTCACGGCGGGAAATCCCTTTCCCATGCCTTTTCTCCTGCAGCCGGACGCCTTTGCGCGTCGCGCGCTGCGCGCCATCGCGGCCGGCCGAGCCTATGCCACCATTCCCTGGCCGATGGCGGTGGTGAGCAAACTACTGCATGTGCTGCCGCGCGCCTGGTACGACCCCATCATGGCCGGACAGCGGCGCAAGCCGCGCAAACCCAAAAGCTGAGCAGGTCCGACAGGGCGGCGCACTGCTCACCTGCGCAGGCAGGCGTCCATGTCGGGCTCGGCACACAAGGCGCAACGGGCGTTGCGCATCGCGCTAAGCTCGCGGCATGAACAAACATCGCAAGCATCTGGCCGCGCGCAACTTCCCTTCGGCTGTGGAAGAGGCTGCCAAATTCAAGTCGCCATCGCGCTATGCCGGACCGGAAAGCAGCTACCGTCTGGCTTTCACCGATACCGCCTTTTTGCTGCAGGACGACCTGCGCCCGGTGCGCATGCAACTCGAACTGCTCAAACCCGAAATGGTGCAGCGCGAGCATGGCATCGAAGCCACCATCGTGATCTTCGGCAGTGCCCGCATTCTCGCGCCCGAGCTTGCCCGCGAGCGCCTGCAGCAGGCCGAGACCGCAGGCGATACGCCGGCCTTGGAGCGCGCCCGGGAGGCGCTGGAGATGTCACGCCACTACGACGAGGCACGGCGTTTCGCCGCACTCGTGACGCAGGCCTCCCGCAGCATGGAACAGCCCATCGTCGTCGTCACGGGCGGTGGCCCGGGGGTGATGGAGGCAGGCAACCGCGGTGCGGACGAGGCCGGCGGCCAGAGCATCGGCCTGAACATCGTGCTACCGCACGAAGAGCAGCCCAACCCCTACATCACGCCCGAGCTGTGCTTTCAGTTCCATTACTTCGCGCTGCGCAAGATGCACTTCCTCATGCGCTCGGTGGCGCTGGCGTGTTTCCCCGGGGGTTTCGGCACACTCGATGAATTGTTCGAGGTGCTGACGCTGACACAGACCGGCAAGGTGCGCAAGCGTCCGATCTTGCTATTCGACCGTGCTTTCTGGACGTCGCTCATCAATTTCGATCACCTGGTGCAAACCGGCATGATTGCGGCCAAGGACCTGGAACTGTTCCATTTTGTCGAAACTGCCGACGAGGCCTGGGCCATCCTGCAGCGCGAGTTGGGCCTGGACAATGGCGCAACTGCCGAGAGCGACAGCCACTGAACCCGGGTCACGCCATGCACCGAGCCATTTGCCTGATCGGCGCGCCCACCGACATCGGCGCCGGCGCGCGCGGCGCGTCCATGGGCCCCGAGGCCATGCGCGTCGCGGGTCTGCGCGAAGCCCTGGAGGGGCTGGGCCTGCGGGTGGACGACCACGGCAACCTGAGTGGCCCCGCCAACCCCTGGCTGCCGCCGGTGAATGGCTGGCGCCACCTGCCCGAGACGGTGGTCTGGAACCGCACGGTCTACGCCGCATTGCGCGCGGCGCTGAGCGCGGGCGATCTGCCGGTGTTGCTCGGGGGCGATCATTCGTTGGCCATCGGCTCCATCAGCGCCGTGGCGGCCCATTGCCGCCAACAGGGGCGCGGCGTGCGCGTCCTGTGGCTGGACGCGCACGCCGACTTCAACACCAGCGCCATCACCCCCAGCGGCAACATTCACGGCATGCCGGTGGCCTGCCTTTGCGGCCATGGGCCGCGCGAACTGCTCGAGTTGTCGGGCCAGGTGCCCGCGATGGCGTCCGACAGCATCCGCCAGATCGGCATCCGCAGCGTGGACGCGGGCGAAAAGCGCCTGGTGCACAGCGTCGGCCTGGAGGTGTTCGACATGCGTTACATCGACGAGCACGGTATGCGCGAAACCATGGATCAAGCGCTAGCCGGCCTGGACGCCGACACCCATCTGCATGTCAGCTTCGATGTCGACTTTCTCGACCCCGGCATCGCACCCGGCGTCGGCACCACGGTGCGCGGCGGGCCAAGTTACCGCGAGGCCCAGCTGTGCATGGAAATGATCGCCGACACCGGCCGCCTGGCCTCGCTCGACGTGATGGAACTCAACCCAGCATTCGACGTGCGCAACCGCACCGCCGAGCTTGCCGTGGATTTGATCGAGAGCCTGTTCGGCAAATCCACCCTGATGCGGGCCTGAGCCCGTTCAAGGCCGCCTTGCGGTGTCGCCGTTCGGCGGCGACGCGGCTGGCGCCGGAACTGCGGCCGACGTGCCCAGCAACAGCAGCAAGGCCAGGGCGATGAGGACGATGCCCAAGCCCTCGTCGGCATTGGGCCTCTCTCCCAGCAGCGCCCAGGCCAGCAGGACGCCCGTCACCGGAATGGCAAGGCTCGACAGGCCGGCCACGCCGGCCGGCAAGCGCTGGACCACCAGCAGCCACAAGGTCCACGCCAGGCCCGAGGCCAGCACCACGTTGAAGGCCAGGGCAGCGAGGAAACCGGGCGTCCAGGTCACGGCGCGTTCGGGGATGAAGCCGGCCAGCAGCACCAGGCAAGCGGTGCCGAGCAACATTTGCCAGGCCGTCAGGCGCAGCGGCGACAGCGCTTTGCCCTGGTGTGCGAACAGGCGTTTCGCCGCCACGGTCGAGACCGCCCAGCTCATGCCGCCGCCGACCGCCATCCAGGCGCTCGTCAGGTCGACTTGTGCGCTCCACGGCTGCAGGATGAGCAGCAGTCCGATGGCCGCCAGCACCAGGCTGGCCACTTGCGGCGGGCGCAGGCGCTCGTGCAGCCAGGCCCAGGCCAGCAGCACGGTCCAGAACGGCATGGTGTAGGCCAGCAGCGCCGTTTTGCCGGCGCCACCATGCACCAGCGCCCATTGCGCCAGCGCGGTGAAGCCGGTGGTCTGCGTCAGGCCGATGAGCAGGGTGGGGCCGAGCGGCGGCGGCGCCAGACGCTCGCCCCGCAGCCGCAGCAGCAGGAACAGCACTGCGGTGCCACCGGCATAGCGCAAGGCGGAGAAATAGAACGGGCCGCTGTCCAGCATCGCCAGTTTCATCACGATCCAGTTGCTGCTCCAGATCAGGGTGAGCGCCAGCAGGGCGAAGACGGCGGTTTTGCGCGAGGGATGTGCCGACATGGATGCAAAAGCTTGCATCCTAGGCGGAACTTGGCCGCCCGGTTGGAGACCTAGAATGAGGGGCAGTGCAAACGGACGCACTGCCCTGATGAAGTGCCGTGCACGCACGTTGAAGGTTTGCAGCGTGTGAATCCATGTTTCTGAAGAGGAAACCGGAGCCATCCGGAATCAGCCATGTCGATTTATCCCCTATTCGCCTATCTCTTTGGAGCTGCTGCCATGGCCTTGGTGGGCGGCGTCCTGCTCGCCCTGCGCCACGGCTTGCGCGCCGCGCGCACAAACCGCGACCTGCAGGGCTGAGGTCCGGCTCATGCCGCGGTGCGTCGAGCACCGCAAACGGGGCTCGAGCGCCCAGTTGACGGATCGCGCCACGGAACAGATTTGACGAGAGGCCACAGGTCGCGGCCGTCCCAGCCTGTCTTGGCCCACCCGTGGCAATGGTGGGCAGGCGCGCCGTGCGTGCAGCCTGCCTCCGCTGGACACACGGAATACTGCCGTGCCGTTGCCCATCGAAGTACACCAAATTGCACCATCCATGTGCATTCAGGCTTGAGTTGCCCCAAATCCATGCATTGACGGGGCAATGCACGCACCGATGTTGAGCGCTTTGTCGATTTGCAGCGGGTTTTGCCCTGCAAAGATCGATTGTGCACGCCACGAACGCCAACAAGGGGCATATGCACTGAAATGGAACAGATCTTGCATGCTTTGGGGACTTTTGCACCAATTGCGGGATGTCTGCCCGCTGCGCGCAAAACCGACCCTGAGGAAGCCCCATGCAAACCTTGCAACAAAGCAGTGATGTCCTCTTTCTTCTTCTCGGCGCCATCCTGGTGCTGTTCATGCACGCCGGGTTCGCATTCCTGGAACTTGGCACGGTGCGCAAGAAAAACCAGGTCAATGCCCTGGTGAAAATCCTGGTCGATTTTGCGGTCGCCACGCTGACCTATTTTTTCGTCGGCTACGGCATCGCCTACGGGGTGCATTTTTGGGTGCCGGCAGCCCAACTCAATCTGGACGAGGGTTTCCAGCTCGTCCGCTTTTTCTTTCTGCTGACTTTTGCCGCCGCGGTTCCGGCAATCGTCTCAGGCGGCATTGCCGAACGTGCCAGGTTCTATCCGCAACTCATGGCCACAGCGGCCATCGTCGGTGTGGCCTACCCACTGTTCGAAGGCGCGATGTGGGGCAATCGTTTTGGCGTGCAGGCCTGGTTCGAACAGGTTTTTGGCGCTCCGTTCCACGACTTCGCGGGTTCCGTGGTGGTGCACGCCATGGGCGGCTGGATCGCGTTGCCCGCCGTTCTGTTGCTGGGTGCAAGACGTGGGCGCTACAAGGACGGCCGGGTCAATCCCCATCCTCCATCCAGCATTCCGTTTCTGGCACTGGGTTCGTGGATTTTGATCGTGGGCTGGTTCGGCTTCAACGTCATGAGCGCGCAGAACATCAGCAAGATTTCCGGCCTGGTGGCCATCAACTCCCTCATGGCCCTGGTGGGCGGCACGCTGGCAGCCTTGGTGGCCGGGCGCAACGACCCGGGTTTCGTTCACAACGGCCCGCTCGCCGGGCTGGTGGCGGTATGCGCGGGCTCGGACATCATGCATCCCCTCGGCGCCCTGGTCACCGGGGCGGTAGCTGGCTGGCTGTTCGTGTGGATGTTCACCCTGACGCAAAACCGCTTGCGGATGGACGATGTGCTCGGCGTCTGGCCGCTGCACGGCTTGTGTGGCGCCTGGGGCGGCATCGCCGCCGGCATCTTCGGCCAGACGGCCTTCGGCGGCATGGGCGGCGTGAGCTTCTGGAGCCAGGTGGTGGGCACGCTGGCTGGCGTGGCCTGGGCATTGCTCAGCGGGCTGGTGGTCTACGGCCTGCTCAAGGTGACGATCGGCATTCGGCTCGACGCCGAAGCCGAGTTCCAGGGGGCCGATCTGGCGATCCACAAAATCAGCTCCACCCCCGAGCGCGAAGTCAGTTGGTGAGCGTCGCTGCCGGAACAAGGGCACAGAGCGTATCGGTCGACGGTTAGTCATCCGTGCGCTGGCGCGCAACGGACGGTCTGCCGGGCCGTGATGTTTCCGGCCATTCCGTGAAATCGTTCACAGTCTTTTCCGGGCTTCATTCCTACAGTGCAAACCATGCGATCGGCCCCGGGGGGCCGGTCTTTGGCACCCACCATTGCAGCGAAGGATGAAGATCATGGCCCATACCAATGCCTCCAAGAATCTCTCGGCGCAACACAAGGCCGTGGCGCTGAACGACCCTCCGGAGGAGGGGACCAAACTCCCCTCGAACACAGTGCGCGCCGCCAGGGCGCAGGCAGACTTTCTCGCCGGGCAGCGCTTCACATGTGAGCACATCGCGCAAATCGCGCAGATTTACATCGACCACCTCGGCATGTGCCGACTCGAGCCGGTCACGATTCAGGCGGTTGCTGCGTCTCAGGGTTTCGACGCCATCGTCGTGGACGACGACGGCCAGGGCTACATTGCCCTCGTGGCCACCGAGCTGTTGCCCACGCACGGAACCTATCGCTTAAGCCGCCAGGTCAGGCAGCGCGGCATGGCCGAAGAACTCTTCGTGGTGGAGCAGAGCCGTGCCGGGCTGGAGCACGGCGAAGCGCAAAACAACTATTACGTGCATATCCTGCGTCGGCTGTCGCATTGAGGCGGCTCATTTCGGATGCGCCCCCGCGCTCGTGCCGGGCGTCTGATTTGTGGCGCATGCCGCGGGCCCAGCGGGTGATCACGCTGCCGCGCTCTCACACCGGGTAATCGGTGCGCTTGACCACGGTGCGCAGCGCGAAACTGCTCTTGATGCGCACCACATGCGGCAGGCGCGACAGCTCTTGCTTGTGCAGGCGTTCATAGTCCTGCGGGCTTTCCACTGCAGCGCGCAACAGGTAGTCGAAATCGCCTGCCATCAACTGGCATTCGAGTATGTCGCGGCTGGCTGCAGCGGCTTTCTCGAAAGCCGCGAGCACTTCCTCGCGCTGGCTGTCCAGCGTCACCTCGATGAACACGGTGGTGGCGCGGTCGATGGCGCGTGCATCCAGCAGCGCCACATAGCGCGCGATCACCCCCGTTTGCTCCAGACGCTGCACCCGGCGCAAGCAGGCTGAAGCCGACAGCCCCACATGGTCCGCCAGTTGCGCGTTGGGCATGCGGCCATCGGCCTGCAACAGGGTGAGAATCGAGCGGTCGTAACGGTCAAGATCGGTCATGGCGGCGACATTGGAAGAATGCGTGCAATTCTGCACCGCATAAGCCCTGAAAATCCATAGAAAATTGTGCTCGTCAGGGATTTCAGGCATCGATCTTGCAATCGGATTTCGTCTCCCAGGACCGATACTTTCCCCATCTTTGCAAGTGGCAAGGAGCCACGCACAACCATGGGGAAAACAGCATGTTGATCGGCGTACCAAAGGAAATCAAAGTGCATGAATACCGCGTCGGCCTCACGCCGGGCGCGGTGCGTGAACTCACCCACCACGGCCATCGCGTGCTGGTGCAAGCCGGGGCCGGGGCCGGCATCGGGACCAGCGATGCCGATTACAAGGACGCTGGCGCGGCCATCGCGCCCGATGCCGCCAGCGTCTTTGCGCAAGCGGACATGATCGTCAAGGTGAAGGAGCCCCAGGCAGCCGAGTGCCGCATGCTGCGCCCCGGCCAACTGCTGTTCACCTACCTGCACCTGGCGCCCGACCCCGAGCAGGCGAAACTGTTGATGGCCAGTGGCTGCACCGCCATCGCCTACGAAACCGTGACCGACGCCCAGGGCGGCCTGCCACTGCTCGCGCCGATGAGCGAAGTGGCTGGGCGCATGGCCGTGCAGGTCGGCGCCGTGGCCTTGCAGAAGGCCAGCGGCGGCCGTGGCGTGCTGCTCGGCGGTGTGCCGGGTGTGCCGGCTGGCGATGTGGTCGTCATCGGCGGCGGCACCGTGGGCACGCATGCCGCGCGCATGGCCGTGGGCCTGGGCGCGCGCGTCACCATCCTCGACAAATCGCTTCCCCGCCTGCGCCAGCTGGACGAACTGTTCGACGGTCGTGTCACCACCCAGTACTCGACGCTGCACGCGCTCGACGCCGCCGTCACCCAGGCCGACCTGGTGGTGGGCGCCGTGCTGGTTCCCGGTGCCGCGGCCCCCAAGCTGGTGAAACGCGCACAGCTCGGGCGTATGCGTCCGGGCAGCGTGGTGGTGGACGTCGCCATCGACCAGGGTGGATGTTTCGAGACCTCGCGCGCCACCACGCATGACGATCCGACCTATGTGGTCGACGGCGTGGTGCACTACTGCGTCGCCAACATGCCTGGGGCCGTCGCGCGCACCTCCACCTACGCTCTGAACAACGCCACCCTGCCATACACCCTGGCGCTGGCCGACAAGGGCTGGAAGCAGGCTTGTGCCGAAGACCCGCATTTGTGCGCCGGCCTCAACGTGCATGCCGGTCGCATCACTTACGCCGCCGTGGCCCAGGCCCTGAACCTGCCCTACACCGCTGCCGCCCAAGTGCTGCTGGACCAGCCGACGGCCTTGCTGGTGGCCTGAGGGTTGAAGGAGCCGTTACGTGGCGTGACATACCTGCCGGGAGGCAGGTGTCAACTTTGCTCACGCCATGTCGTTAGAACGGTGCCGCCTCCCGGTCGCCCCGCGTGGGTCCGGGTTGGGGCTCAAAAGTGTCCCGCTGCATCTCGGCACGGAGGATTGCTGTCTCCTCTCGAAGCGCCGGCTTTCCAGCGCCGATGGCCGCGGGGCTATCCTGCACCCTGTTCGTGACTCCTGGACGCATCATGCAAACTCCCATTCCTCCACAGCCACCAACTGGCAGTTCCGCATCCAAATCCGTCTGGATCGCCGCCGGCGTTCTCGGGACCCTGATCGTCGTGCTGCTGGCCGCTGTGCTCTACAAGCTGAGCGCCGGCCCTGCCTCGCCGACTTCCCAGCCACTGGCGCCCATGGCCACGGCGTCGCTGCCGGCAGGAGCCACCCCGGCGCAGGCTGGCGGTACCGGCGCGCAATCGGCGGTGGCTGTGACCAACGCCATCCCGGCTGCCACCGGGGCATCGCAGTTCGCGCCGCTGCAGCCGTCCAATATGCAGTCGCAGCGACCGAACCGCGTGGCCCCGCCGCAGCGGCAAACCCAACCCGTGGCCGATCATGATCGCAACGCCGCACCGCAAACCTTCGCCCCGCAGTCGGCGCAGACTCCCGCGCCACGGGCGCCGGTCTGCGCCAGTTGCGGCACCGTGGTTGCCGTCACGCCGGTGCAGGAACCGGGCCAGGCCAATGGCATCGGTGCCGTGGTTGGGGGCGTGGTTGGCGGCTTGCTCGGCAATCAGGTCGGCGGCGGCAACGGCCGCACCGCGGCGACGGTCATCGGCGCGCTGGGTGGCGGCTACGCCGGCAACGAGGTGCAAAAACGCGTCAATGCCCAGACCGTCTACCGCGTGGATGTGCGCATGGACGACGGACAGATGCGCAGCACCACCCTTGGGGCGGCTCCGCCCATGGGCCAGCGCGTGCAGTTCGGGGCGAATGGCGGTCTCAGTCCCCTGCCCTGAGGGGCCCCCGGCTCGGGCTTCGACCCATTGCGTCCGGCCGGAGCCGTCTGCACGCCAAGGCCGCCGAGTCTTGCAAGCGTGTTCGGCGCGACCGCATCATGGGCGCGGCAACCTGCCGCCCCTGGTGTTCGTCAGTGACCCGCCATCACCCGGCGAAACTGGATGGCCTCCGCCAAATGCGCCAGGGCGATGGACTCCTGGGCCGCCAGATCGGCGATGGTGCGCGATACTTTCAGCACGCGATGCGCGGCGCGCGCCGACCAGCCCAGGCGCTTGAGGGCGCCCGCCAGCCAGTTGGAGGCGTGCGCGTCGAGCCCGCAGTGGACATCCAGCGCCGCACCCGTCAACGCCGTGTTCATGCAGCCCTGGCGCTGAATCTGCCGCTCGGCCGCAGCGGCGACCCGCGCAGCGATGGCCTGGCTGGATTCGCCTTGGGGCAGGCGCAGCAGTTCGTCAGGCTCCAGTGCGCCCACCTCCACCTGGATATCCATGCGGTCGAGCAGCGGCCCGGAGATGCGGCCCTGGTAACGCGCCACCTGCTCGGGCGTGCAGCGACAAGTGCGCGTGGCGTGGCCGAGGTAGCCGCAAGGGCAGGGGTTCATGGCGCCGATGAACTGGAAGCATGCCGGGAATTCCGCCTGTCGCGCCGCACGCGAAATGTGGATACGTCCGCTTTCCAGCGGTTCGCGCAGGCTTTCCAGCACGCTGCGGTCGAATTCCGGTAATTCGTCGAGAAACAAGGTCCCCTGGTGTGCGAGTGAAATTTCGCCGGGTCGCAGCACGGAACCGCCACCGCCGCCCACCAGCGCGACCGCGGAGGCGGTGTGATGCGGGCTGCGGAAGGGCCGCTGTCCCCAGCGCGCCACATCGAAGCGGCCCACCAGGCTCAGTACCGCCGCGCTTTCCAGCGCCTCGTCGGGCTGCATCGGCGGCAGCAGGCCGGCAAAGCGCTGCGCCAGCATGGACTTGCCGCTGCCGGGCGGCCCCACCATCAGCGCGTGGTGCTTGCCGGCGGCGGCGATTTCGAGGGCACGCTTGGCGGCGCTGTGGCCGCGCACTTCGGCCATGTCGGCTACGTCCGCGGGCGGGGCGGGAGGCTGTGGGGCAGGGCGCAGGTCGGCAGCCTCGCACTGCTTGCACAAGTAAGCCACCACTTCGCTCAAATGGCCCACGCCGAGGACGCTGTCGGGCGCGACCAGCGCGGCTTCGGCGGCGCTCTGGGCCGGCAACACGAAGCACAACGCACCGTTGCCGCCCGTGTTCTGTCGCGCGATGGCGAAGGCCATGGCCAGCGCGCCGCGCACCGGACGCAGCGCGCCCGACAGCGACAGCTCGCCGGCGAACTCATGGCCGGCCAGGGCATGCGGCGGGATCGTCCCCTCGGCGGCCAGCAGTCCGAGGGCGATGGGCAGATCAAAGCGGCCCGACTCCTTGGGTAGATCGGCCGGCGCCAGATTGACAACGATGCGCCGCGATGCCGGGAAGGCAAAACCGCTGTTGAGCAGGGCGCTGCGCACGCGGTCGCGGGCTTCACGCACCTCCGCCTCGGGCAGGCCGACGATCGAAAAGCTCGGCAGGCCGTTGGCCAGGTGCACCTCCACCTGCACCGGCGGCGCCTCCAGTCCAAGCAGGGCGCGGCTGGCAACCTGGGCCAGGGACATGTGTCAGGGCGCCGGCGGTTTGTCGCGCGGGGCGGTCAACGGCGCTTCAGCAGAAAGCGCCTGCCCGCCGGAAGTTTTCTCATGGTGGTTCGGCGCGAGTCCACTGGTGCCTGGTTGTGTGCCTTCCAGCGCGGCCACCTGCGCCTCCAGTTGCGCAATGCGTTGGCTGGAGGCGGCCAGCATGGCTTGCAGCGCGTCGAACTCGTCGCGCGTCACCAGATCCAGGCGTCCCGCAGCGGACTGTGCCAGCGCGCGTGCATTGCGCTGCATGTCTTTCAACGGTGATTTGTCCAGCGCCTCGGCGGCGCGGCGCAAGAAGGCCTTGGGCGAGTCGGGGGTCGATGTGGTCATGGTGCGGAGGGTGTGAAGAGAGGGGGTTGTGAGGCATGGAACCTGGGAGCCAGCCGCCATTGTGGCGGTAATCGTGGCCGCGTTGGCAAGTCCGACGCATCGAACTTGTCGCAACCAGGGATCGGCGGTGCCGCGCGGGCTCCAAACGCCGACACATCGGGGGGGCACGCCCGACCTCCAGGCAGGACACCGCAGCCGGTTGGGCAGGGAGTATTGGACTCCAAGTCCGCTGGTCCCACGGGACTTGCCCATGCACAACAACGGCGCAAAGCCCGGTATGCGTGCGCCAGGCATCGGCGACGCACCGCAAAACGCACCCCACACGAGCATTGCGCACAAAAACAGGGCTTTCGCCACGGAAACAACGGGCGCGGAAAGGCCTGGGTGTATCCAGGCGGGCCTGGCACGAAAGCTGCAAAGCCATGTCCGGGCTTGCCACTGTCCAGCTTCTCACTGTCCCCTACTCGATTGCTTGTCAACGTTTCTGGAGAACCCTGATGAAAACAAGAGTCCTCGCTGTCTGCATCGCTGCTGCTTACGCTTACGCCGGTTTCGCCTCCGCCCAGACCGCTCCGGCGGCTCCCGCAGCCCCCAGCCTGGGCGCGGTGCTCGCGGCCACGCCCGGTCTGAGCATCACGGGGTATGTGGCGTCCACCTACACCCACTTCGATACGACGTCTCCCCTGCTGCGCGCCTTCGACACCAGCCAGAACGGCTTCAAGCTCAACCAGGCTGCAGTGACCCTGGCCTACCTGCCGACGTCCGGTGCCGGTGCGCAGGTCACCGCCATCGCCGGGTCGGATGCCAAGATCCTGCGCCAAGGCGAGACCTGGCCGTTCAACACCACGGCCAGCCAGTTCGACCTCAACAACGCCTTCGTGCAATACGCCACGGGTCCGCTCACAGTGATGGCTGGCAAGTTTTCCACCCTGGCTGGGGCTGAAGTCGTCAACCCCGCGGCCGACAACGAGATTTCCCGCTCGCTGCTGTTCTGGGACATGGAGCCCGGAACCCATACCGGGGTGCGTGCGGCCTATGCCGTTTCGGGCGCGCTGACCTTGACCGCAGGCGTGAACAACGGCTGGAACTTCACCAGTTCGCCGGCTGGCACCGCCAAGACGATCGAGCTCGGCGCATCGGGCTCGCCCAACAAGATGTTTTCCTATTCCGGCGCGTTCTACTCAGGCCAGTCGCCTTTGTTTGGCGGCAGCCCGAACGGCACGCTGCAACTGCTCGATTTGGTCGGCACCCTCAATGCGACCGACGCGCTGAACTTCGTCGCCAATGTCGACATCCTGTCGAAGGACGATTACCTGGGAGTCGGCACCGGCAAGGGCAAGGCGAATGGCCTGGCCCTGTATGCGAACTACAGCCTGACGGACCAGTGGACCTTGTCGGCGCGTGGCGAGTACATCGACGACAAGGATGGCATCGTCTCGGGCATCAACGGAACGTCCAACAAGCTCAAGGAACTGACCCTGGCCGTGAATTACGCGCCGGTCAAGAATCTCAAGCTCTCGGCCGAAGCGCGCCAGGACAAGTCGGACGTCGCGATTTTCACCAAGAACGGTGCCTCCGCCAACAACCAAACTTCACTCGAGTTGCAAGGCATCTATTCGTTCTGAGCATCCACCCCACCCCCATCAGGAAGGAGCAACCCATGAAAATGATCATGGCCATCATCAAGCCGTTCAAGCTCGACGAGGTGCGTGAAGCCTTGTCCGGCATCGGCGTGACGGGCATCACCGTCACCGAGGTCAAGGGCTTCGGCCGGCAAAAGGGCCACACCGAGCTGTATCGCGGCGCGGAGTATGTCGTCGATTTTCTGCCGAAAGTGAAAATCGAGGCCGCCGTGCCCGAAACCCTGGTCGAACGCACCATCGAAGCCATCGAAAACTCGGCCCGTACCGGCAAGATTGGCGACGGCAAGATTTTCGTCTCGGCTCTCGAACAGGTCGTTCGCATCCGCACCGGCGAGACCGGTGGCGACGCGCTCTGACACCCGCCCTCAAGAAAGGTCCCCAACATGAAAAAGTTTCTCGTCACGATTGCGCTGAGCATGGCGGCCCTGGCCGGCCCTGGCAGCGCCTGGGCTCAGACCGCCAGCAGCCCAGCCGCGGCAGCGCCCGCGGCGGCAGCACCCGCAGCAGCGCCAGCGGCCCCTGCTGCGGCGCCGCCTGCAAAGGAAGCCATCAGCTCGGATCCGAATGCCAGCATCAACCCTGGTGATACGGCTTGGATGCTCACCTCCACGGCGCTCGTGTTGATGATGACCATCCCTGGGCTGGGCCTGTTTTATGCCGGCATGGTGCGCAAAAAGAATTTGCTCGACACCCTGGCGCAGAGCTTCGTCGTCACGTGCCTGGTCACCGTGCTCTGGTATGTCATCGGCTACACCTTGGCATTCTCGGACGGCGGGCCCTACATAGGCGACCTGTCGCGATTCCTCTTGCATGGCATGGGGAAATTCACGGTCTCGGATCTGTCGGGAACGATTCCAGAATCGGTCTACATGACGTTCCAGATGACCTTTGCGATCATCACCCCAGCCCTCATCGCCGGCTCGTTCGCTGAGCGCATGAAGTTCTCCGCGCTGATTTGGTTCATGAGCCTGTGGCTGATTTTTGTCTACTGCCCGATTGCTCACTGGGTCTGGTCCGCCAATGGCTGGCTGGGCAAGCTGGGTGCCCTCGACTTCGCCGGCGGCACCGTGGTTCACCTCAACGCCGGTGTTGCGGGCATCGTGACCGCGCTGTTCCTGGGTAAGCGCGTGGGCTACGGCAAAGAGCCGATGCCGGCGCACAACCTGGCCTTCACCATGATCGGCGCCGCGCTGCTGTGGGTGGGCTGGTTCGGCTTCAACGCGGGTTCTGCCGTCAACGCTGGCGGTCGCGCCGGCATGGCCATGGCCACGACCCAAATCGCGACGGCAGCCGCTGCGCTGGCCTGGATGTTTGCCGAATGGGCCGCGCGCGGCAAGCCGACCCTGCTGGGTTTGTGCTCAGGCGCAGTCGCTGGCCTGGTGGCCATCACGCCGGCCTCGGGCTTCGTTGATCCGACGGGCGCCGTCATCATCGGCATCGCTGTCGGCGTGGTGTGTTTCTGGACCGCGACCTACATGAAGAACATGTTCGGGTACGACGATTCATTGGATGCTTTCGGCGTGCACGGGATCGGTGGTGCGCTGGGTGCGATCCTCACCGGTGTTTTTGCAGTCAAGGCCATCGGAGGCACGGCCGGCCTGCTGGAAGGCAATCCGGGCCAAGTCATCAAGCAGCTGGTGGATGTCGGTTCGGTCATCGTCTGGGACGGTGTCGTGACCTACATCATCCTGAAGGTCATCGACATGACCATCGGTGTGCGTGTGTCTGAAGAAGACGAGCGCGAAGGTTTGGACATCAGTCAACATGGAGAGCAAGTTGCCTGACCCACGACAAGTTGGCTTCAACCCGGGGTGATCCTCTCGCTCCGGCCGCATCTCCAGCGGACTGTTCAGCCCGGCCTCAAGCCGGGCTTTTTTATGGAACGCCGCCATTATGTCTCTGACGCACATAGAGAAAAATCAGTGACTTATACGCGCCCCCGCGCTGACGGCGGAACTCAAGCCAGCAGGCCCTTGCTGCGCATGAGATCGACGAGGCCTTGCTCCTCGAGGGCGTACTCCCCGTGCGCGGCTCGCCACACGAGCGATTTCGCCTGCAGAGCTTCGAGGGTGCTCTGAACGTTGGGGACATTGACTTTGTCGACGCTATCCGGATCCAGCTGGGCCAGCTGCTCGGAGTACGCCTTGAGCGACGCGACCGCGTAAGGGGTGTAGGCGTCTCCCTGAATCGCTAACACGCGCAACACCACACCCTGTAGTGGCGTGAGTGCCCGCACGACCTTGAGCATGGCCTCGTCCGATTCCTCGATCGCCGCGGCCACGGCGACCTCGAAGGCGTCGTCTAGGCGCCCGGCGGGGGGCAGCACGCCGTTGTCATCGGGCAGGTCGCCGAGCGCTTGCATGAGCACTTCCGGGCGCCAAGCGGCGCGCTCGAAGCTTCGCAGGGTGCGGTCTACGTCCAGCTGGGTGGGCAGGCCGGCGTTGTCCACAAACCACCTCACATAGTCGACGCCCAACGGCGGAAAGGCGCGCATCATGGCCTTGTAGAACGCCTGGTCCTTGCTGGCGCGCAGGATGGCCAGCTTGGGGCGGCTAGAGCCCGTGGCTACGATGCGCAGACCAAAATGATGGGTACTGTTGAGCTCATCGCGGGCCGCCTTCAATGCGAACAGCGCGTTGTTGCCTTCGTCGGTGGTCGCGGCGTGCTGAGCCTCGTCGATCATCAGGACGATGGGCGCCTTGACGCGATCGGACAGGGCCCCCAGCGCCTGGCTCAGGCTCACACCGGTACCTAAGCCCACCTTGGCCACATCGAAGCTCAGCCCCCCGACGTTGACCTTGTCCATACCGGCTTTGCGCGCCATCTTGAGCACGAAGCCGTCATCCTGCGCAAACGCGCTGCGCACGAGCGCGACGATCGCCGAACCGGGTTCGATCGCCTTGTCGGCCCATAGGTCGACGTAGAGCACGGCTGCGCCGCGCTTCTCGAGCGCGGGCATCAGGTCTTCGCGAACGAACGTCGACTTGCCGGTGCGCCGCGGTGCGGCCAGGAACAGGCCGGACCGCGTCGGCGCGAGAGGTGCCTCGTTGAGGATGACGTTGGCCAAGTCGTTGGCCAAGTCGGGGCGATGGAAGAACGGGTCGGTAGCCATGTCAGAAGTCTGCAGAACGGATGGGGATGGCGATTATGGTATTTTATACCTCTATATACAGCCATATGGTCGATCCGAAGGTGGTTGACATCAAGGCAGTGGCCGCGACCACCGACAAGAGTTAGGGTGTTTTATGGTGCTCTATACCGATCATGACCCTGGTGCCTCGGGTGTCCGAAGTCCTGAGCGTTGCTGTGGCTGACCCCGCGCAGCTGCCGGCCTAAGGCATCCGGGAGCGCTACGAGCGCACCGCCGAAAACCTCGTGGCACCGTGCGAGCTGCGGCTGCAGGGCACGGTCTTCGCGAGTGCGAACGGGCGCCCGGACTGCACAGGCCGCTCGAGCCCGCGCTGGCCAGCGTGCTGGCGCCCTGTCCCGGGCCTTTGTGCATCAGATACATAATTGCGATGGAACGCCGCCAGACGTGCGCGGGCAGGAATCACGCGCCTCTGTCACAATCTGCGGGTTTCCGCGCTTGACGTCCTGCCTTCGGCTCGCCGCGCAGCCGCCCCCAAACTCCAACGAACCGTTCTCGCATGATCCCCCATCTCATCTCCACGGAAAGTGGCCCGGTGCTCGAACTCGAGCAGCGCATTCTCGAAGCCCAGCCCGCCATCGAGCGCTGGTTCCGGCTGGAGTGGATGGAGCATTCGCCGCCGTTCTACGCCTCGGTGGATTTGCGCAACGGCGGCTTCAAGCTCGCGCCGGTGGACACCAATCTCTTTCCCGGCGGCTGGAACAATCTGTCGGATGAAATGCTGCCGCTGGCGGTGCAGGCGGCGATGGCGGCGATCGAGAAAATCTGCCCCGAGGCCAAGGGCCTGCTGCTGATTCCCGAGAAGCACACGCGCAACACCTTCTACCTCGAAAACCTGGCGAAGTTGACGCAGATCTTCCACCAAGCCGGGCTCAAGGTGCATGTCGGCACGGTGGACGAGACCATCACCGAACCTAAGAGCGTGTCCCTGCCCAGCGGTGGCGAACTGCTGCTGGAGCCGCTGGTTCGCAGCAAGCGCCGCCTGGGGACCAAGGACTTCGATCCCTGCACCATCCTGCTCAACAACGACCTGTCATCCGGCGTGCCGATGAACCTCGCAGGGTTGTACGAGCAGTATGTGCTGCCTCCGCTGCAGGCGGGCTGGACGGTGCGGCGCAAGTCCACGCACTTCAAGAGCTATGACGACGTGGTCAAGCGCTTCGCCAAGCTCATCGGTGTGGATCCGTGGATGCTCAATCCCTATTTCGCCCAGTGCGGCAACATCGATTTCCAGGAGCGCCAGGGTGAGAACTGCCTCGCCGACGCCGTCGACACGGTGCTTGCCAAGGTGCGCAAGAAGTACAAGGAATACGGCATCCACGAAAAACCTTTCGTTGCCGTGAAGGCCGACGCCGGCACCTACGGCATGGGCGTGATGATGGTGCACGACGCATCCGAAGTGAGAGACCTCAACCGCAAGACGCGCAACAAGATGAGCGTGGTGAAGGAGGGCATGGAGGTGCGCGACGTCATCATCCAGGAAGGCATTCCCAGCATCGAGCGCCTGCAGGAAGCGGTGTGCGAACCCGTGGTCTACATGATGGATCGCTACGTCGTCGGCGGTTTTTACCGCGTGCACGCCGACCGCGGCCCGAGCGAAAACCTCAACTCCCCCGGCATGCATTTCGTGCCGCTCGCGTTCGACGAGCAGTTCAACGTCACCCATCCGGAAGCGAAGCCCGGCACCAACGGCCCGAATCGCTTTTACATGTATGGCGTGATCGCCCGCCTGGCACTGGTGGCTGCCAGCTACGAGATGGAGCGCACCGATCCCGAGGCCGAGACGGTCTGAGTGGGCGTGAACAAGTCCTCAGAGCTTTCGACCCGCGAGCCCCCGCCATGAACCTGCTGTTCGTTGCCGACCCGTTGGAGGACTTCAATCCCAAGAAGGATTCGACCCTGGCGATGATGCGCGAGGCGCAGCGTCGCGGCGATGCGGTCTGGGCGTGCGAACCGCGCCACCTGCGTTGGTCCGGCGGAGGCGCGACGCATGCAGGCCCGGTGCGCGCACGGTGTCGCCACATCCAGGTTCTGGACGCCGCCGGGCCCTGGTTCAGCGAAGTCGAGCAGCTCGACCGCGCGCTGCACGCCTTCGATGCCGTGCTGATGCGCAAGGATCCGCCGTTCGACAGCGAGTTCTTCTACGCCACGCATTTGCTGGAACAGGCCGAGCGCGAAGGCGCACATGTCTACAACGCGCCGCGCGCGCTGCGCGATCACCCGGAAAAACTCTCCATTCTGGAGTGGCCGCAGTTCATTCCGGCCACGCTGGTGAGCCGCGACATGGCGCAACTGCGCGCCTTCGCCGCCGAGCATGGCGACATCATCGTCAAGCCGCTGGACGGCATGGGCGGCGCCGGCATTTTCCGCCTGCGCACAGGTGCCGGAGGCAGTCCGGACGTGAACCTGGGCGTGGTGCTGGAAACCCTCACCGACTGGGGCCGCCGCAGCATCATGGCCCAGCGCTTCCTGCCCGAGATTGCCCAGGGCGACAAGCGCGTGCTCATCATCGGCGGCGCACCGGTGCCGTTTGCGCTGGCACGCATTCCCCAGCATGGCGAAACCCGCGGCAACCTGGCAGCCGGTGGCAAGGGCGTGGCGCAGCCGCTCACCGCCTCCGATCGCGCCATTGCCGAAGCCCTCGGCCCGACGCTGGCCGCACGCGGCCTGCTGCTGGTGGGGATCGACATCATCGGCGAGCGGCTCACCGAGATCAACGTCACCAGCCCCACCTGTTTCGTGGAGATCACCCAGCAAACCGGCTTCGACGTGGCCGCATGCCTCCTGGATGCGCTGAGCGTCTAGCGCCGACAACGCGGCAGGGGATTCCTGGATCGGTTTGTGGACCTGTCTGCCTCAGGGTAAAAAACTCGTGGCGAGCCCGTGTTTCCGCCCCTGGCCGGCTTGCGGCCCGGCCGTCGTTCCTGCAAGTGGTTGACGTCTGCGCGCAGCCTTGCCGGAGGACTCCACTCCCGTGCCGGGCCCCAAGCCGGTGCGTGGCAACAGCACAGCGTGATTTCATGCGGGATTCAGGCCATCTTGATCCCCATGCCGACCGACGTCTGGGTAAGATGGCAAGGTCACAAGGCATGACGGGACCGCCTGGCCCAGGCTGCGGTTGGGTCCCGATCGAAGGGGGAAGGCATGCCGTCGATCATGGCACCTGCGCGCGTGATGGCCAGTGCGCTGCTGCTGGCGTTCGCGCTGCTGGCCGCTGCCGTCGGCGTGGCCACGTGGCAACCCTGGCTGGGCCTGCAGTTGCGGGTCGTGGCCCCGCCAGGCCTCGATGCCGACGCGGGCCACATCGAGGTGCAGGGCGCAACGCGCGCAGGTCCCGCGGCATCGATGCCGGCGCATGCGCGCATCGTCGGTATCGCCCCGCTGGATGCTGATGGTCGTTTGGGCCCCGTCATGGCGCTGCAGGGCGATGACCTGCTCGAAGAGCCCGATGTGCTCGACAGCTACGCCGAGATGCGTCGGCTGTTTGCACGGCAAGAGCGCATCGCCGCCATGCTTCGCGGCCCGGTGCTGCTGCATTGGCTTGACGCTGGCGGCGGGCCGCGCCTCACGCGGCTCACGCCTGCGCCGTGGCGCCCACCACACAGCTTGCCGCCGATGTTCTGGTTCCAACTGGCTGTCGGCGCTCTGGCCTGGCTGCTCAGTGTTTGGGTCTGGGTCCTGCGCCCGCATGACTGGGCTGCGCGCCTGCTTGCTGCTGCCGGCTTGCTGCTGCTCTTGACCACGACGGCTGCCGCTGTGTACAGCGCACGCGAGCTGGCGCTTCCGGGCGGTTTGTTTCGCGGTCTGTCGGCCATCAACCACCTGGGGGCCGTCGGCTTCGGCATGAGCATGGTCGGCGTGTTCATGATGTATCCGCACCCCATGGTGCCTCCGTCCAACCTGCTGCTCCTGCCTCTGGTGTTTCTGTCCTGGTGGGTACTCGACACCTGGCAGGTCATGCCTGACCAGAACTGGGGCGGGCGTGTGTCCATCCTGCTGGAGATGATGCTGGCCATCGCGGCAGCGGTGGTGCAGTGGCACCGCTCGCGCTCGAACCCGGCGGATCGTGCAGCGATGCGCTGGTTCAACCTATCCGCCTGGCTCGGCTGCACGCTTTTTGCCATCAGCACCGTGGGCTCCAACATCCTGGGTCTGCCCTCCCCGATACCACAGGGCTACGCCTTCGGCTTTTTCCTCGTGCTGTTCGGCGGGTTGGCGTTCGGCGTGGGGCGCTACCGCCTGTTCGACCTCGACCGTTGGGCTTTTCGTCTGCTCCTGTGGACCATGGGGGCAGCCGGTATCGTGGTCCTGGACCTCGTGCTTGCATGGGGCTTGGGGTTCAATCCCGGAGCGTCGTTGGCGCTCACACTCCTGGTTTGCGGCGCGCTGTACTTTCCCATGCGTCAATGGTTGTGGGCTCGCATGGTGCAGCGCCCGTCGCTGCCCATGGAGCTGGCCTTGCCCAAGGTCGTCGAAGTGGCTTTCACAGCGGGCGCCCTGGCACGCGAGCAGCGCTGGTTGAATTTGCTGCATCGTCTGTACGCTCCGTTGCAATTGCTGCCGCAGCAACCGGGAAGCGGCTCGGTCGTGGTCCTGCGTCGCGAAGGACTGGAAATGCTGGTTCCCGCCACGGGGGGGCTGGGTGCGCGCTTGCTGGTGGGGCGCAGTGCCGGGCTCAAGCTGTTTTCGCCCCAGGATGCGGCATTCACCCAATCACTCTGTGATTTGCTCGACAGGGCCGCCGGTGAGCGTGACGCCTATGTGCGCGGTGTCGAGCAGGAGCGCAGCCGCATCGCCCGCGATTTGCACGATGAGCTCGGGGCCAAGCTCCTCACGGCTCTGCACGGTGCTGGTGACCAACGCCAGCGTGCCTTGCTGGAAGACGCCATGGCCCACATGCGACTCATCGCGCGCGGCCTCGACCAAACCGGGCGAACAGCGGACGATTTTTTCGCCGATCTGCGTTACGACACCGGCCAGCGCCTGGAGCGCGCGGGGCTGCAGTTCGATTGGCAGCTCGATGCATCCACAGTGCACCGCTTGGACCTCGATGCGCGCCATCAGTACCAGGTTCATGCCCTGGTGCACGAGGCCGTGAGCAACAGCATGCGCCACGCCGTGGCCAGCCGCGTCAGCATCAGCCTGAGCTGCGAGCACGGCCATCTGCATTTGTGCATTGGCGATGATGGCGCAGGCTTCGACCCGACCCAGGTCAGTCAGGGCCAGGGCCTGCGCAACATGCGCGCACGCGCACAGGCCTTGGGTGGCGAGGTGCATTGGCGTTCACGCACCGTCCTTGCCCAGGACCGAGCCACGACGACGATGTCAACGCCCGGCGTCGGGACGCTGGTGGAAATCAGCTGGCCGGTTTTGCAGCGAACCGGGTGACACGAACGCCTGCAAGCCGCATGGGACCGCGTCGTGCTGGCGCCCTACTTGCCGTTTGCCGAGCCATTCTTCGCGTTGAGCCACTGCATGAATTCGGCATACGGCTTGGGGCTGCCGACTTCCCAGCCGGGAATGTGCAACATCGTGTTGAGTCGATCGGACACATTGCCGAGCATGGCGGCGCGTACCTTGCTCACGGTCGCGGCCGGTGTGTCGGGCGCAGC
This sequence comes from Pseudomonadota bacterium, assembly GCA_021783435.1. The sequence goes on from JAJXUC010000009.1 coordinate 21,777, forward strand.
CAGCAAAGCCCAGAATGGCATGGACTGATGGGCCAGAACGATGCCGCCCTCGGCCTTCCATTTCTTCGAGACGAGGGGTGTGACCGCGCCGATCACCGCGGCATGCGTGGTCTGCATGAACCCGGTGACGGCATTTTGGTAATCGACGTAAATGGTTTTGGGCGGTGTGCCTGCGCGCTGCAGCCAAAGCTTGGTGGACACCTTGTCCACCAAGCTGCCCTTGGTGGGTGTGAGCAGCAACGCGGCTGGTGACTTCCAGACATCGGCCACGCCCACGCAGGTGGCAGGCGGCGCATTCGTCAGGCCAAACATGGCGAGCGTCGGTCCGCCCAACAAGACCTCGTCAGGCTTTCCGGGGCAGGGCTGGGCAATGAAGTCGGTGCCGAACTCGACGGGGGATTTCGCCATCGCCACGAGTTGCCAGCCCTTGCTCAGGAGGGCCGCGCTCAGGTTGGGTGGTTTGCTGAAGACAAAATCAAAATGGCTGCCCTCAGCTGCTTGCTTGCCGGCATCGGCTTTGGAGTAGTTGGCTTCCCAAATCACCTTGCGCCCCGCCGCGGCGCCGATCACATCGGCGAATTCCTGCGCGGTGTTGCCGAGTGCGACCGCGTTTTCCTGCACCAGTCCATTCTGGATGCCCAGCATCAGCGTTGGCGAAGCCGGTGCTGGAGCCGCATGCGCAACGGGGATCAGGCCCAGCAGCAAGGAAAACAGCAGATTCGAGGTGAGCCGTGCGGGTCGCTTCATGGGATCGAGGTCGTTGTGGGGGAATCGTTGCTGGGGCCGAACAGTGACCGTGGCGGAACAAACTCAGCGACGGAGTGCGGCGTCTGCGTGAAGTATGCATGATGGCAGGTTTCTGCACGGCGGACTACCAAGGTTTGTATGCATCACAGGGCATCGCCTGCGTCCGATCTCCTCGTCGTCGCGATCCCGCATGGGCAGCGGCGCGCCGCGACACGCGTCATGGCGGCGGCGCGATGCGCGCGCGGGACCCGCTCCATGTTGTCTTAAGCTGCAGGCTTTGTCCACGAGCCTGCCATGCCCGATCTTCACGCCCTGTTTCTGCCCTGCCCACGCGGGCTCGAGGCCATGCTCGCGGCGGAGATGCGACAGATCGGCGGCGCCACGCTGGAAGTTGGCGACGCCGTGGCCAGCGGCGTGCCGGCGCGTGGCGCGCTCGACGATGTGATGCGCCTGAACCTGCACAGCCGCCTGGCCTCGCGCGTGCTCCTCTGCCTGGGTCGCGCCCCGGTGACGCAGGCCGATGACGTCTACCGGCTGGCGCTCAAGCTACCCTGGGGGCGCTGGTTCAAGCCGTCGCAAACCTTGCGGGTGGACGTCACCGCCGAGCGCATTCCAGCGGAGCGCGCCCCCGGCAAAAAACCGGTGTGGCCGGCCACGGCCCGCAGCGGCCACGACAGCCCCGCTCGCGGCAGCGGTTTTCTCGACAGCCTGCAGTTCACCGCCCTGCGCGCGAAAGATGGTGTTTGCGACCACTTTCGCGCGCGCGGCCAAGAGCGCCCCAGCGTGGATCGCGAACAGCCCGATGTGCGGGTGCAACTGCACCTCACCGCGAGCGAAGCCCTGCTGTACCTCGACACCTCGGGCGAGGCCCTGTTCAAGCGCGGCTGGCGCACCGAGCATGGCGAGGCGCCGCTGAAAGAGAACCTCGCCGCCGGGTTGCTGATGCTCTCGGGCTGGACTCCGCACGCCGCGCTGTTCGACCCGCTGTGCGGCGCCGGCACGCTGGCCGTGGAGGCGGCGCAGATGGCGTGCAACATCGCCCCGGGCCTGGGCCGCAGCTTCGGCTTCGAGCGCCTGCAGGGCTTCGACCGCGGCGCCTGGATCGGCCTGCGCCAGGCGGCCCACGCGGCGCGGCGCGCGCCGCCGGCGGCCATCATCGCCGCCGACATCGACCCGCGCATGGTGCAGCTCACCCGCGCCAACGCGCAGCGCGCCGGTGTCGAGGGCGCCCTCCGCCTCCAGCAGGCCGATGTGATGGACGCGGTGCCGCCCGTGACCTTGGCGCCGGGTGAGGCGGGGCACATCGTCACCAACCCGCCGTACGCCGAACGCATCGAGGCCAAGGGCCGCGAGGCCGAAGACTTCCTGCCACGCCTCGGGGACTTGCTCAAGCAGCGCTTCGTCGGCTGGCACGCCGCCTTGCTGCTGGCCGATCTGCAGGCTGACAAGGCCTTGCGCCTGAAGCCGGCGCGGCGCCACGTGGTCTACAACGGGCCGATCGAATGCCGCTTGTTCACCTTCGCCCTGGTGGCCGGCCGTCCACCGCGCAAGGCCGAGGCGGAACCCGCCTGAGGCTGCCGTGACGGGGTGGGGCGCCTCGCGCGACACTCAAAGCCCGGTCTTCGCGCTGGGGAAGAACAGCGGCTCGCCGTTGATTTTGACGCCGGCGATCGCCTGCTGGCCGACAGGTGAGGTGAGCCAGTCGATGAAAGCGCGGCCCTGCGCGGCCTTGACCTGCGGGTGTCTGGCGGGGTTGACCAGCATGACGCCGTAGGGGTTGAACAGGACCGGGTCGCCTTGCATCACGATGGTCAGATCGCCCCGGTTCTTGAACGCCAGCCAGGTGCCGCGATCGCTCATGGTGTAGGCACCCAAGGCCGCAGCGGTGTTGAGCGCCTGCCCCATACCAGCGCCGATTTCGCGATACCACTTGCCGCGCCCCAGGGCCACGGGATCGACACCCGCCTGCTTCCAGATGCGCAGCTCGGCGGCATGAGTGCCGCTCTTGTCGCCGCGCGAGATGAACCGTGCCTGCCTGGCCGCAATGCGCCGCAACGCGTCCGCCGCGGACTTGGCCTGGGCCACAGCCGCCGAATCGGATCGTGGTCCGACGAGGACGAAATCGTTGTACATCACATCGCGCCGGTCCACGCCCCAACCGTCGGCCATGAAGCGTTCTTCCGCCGCGCGGTCGTGCACGAACACCACATCGGCATCGCCGCGCCGGCCGATGTCCAGCGCCTGCCCCGTGCCCACGGCCACCACTTTCACGGCAATCCCGGTGTCCTTGGTGAACAGCGGCAGGATGTGGCCGAACAAGCCCGACTGCTCGGTGGATGTGGTGGAGGCGACGACGATGCCGTGCGCGGCTTCCTGCTCGACTTGCGCCTGCGCTGCCAGCGGGCACAAAGCCAGCGCTGCGGCGCTGATCAGACCTGCGATGTGCAGGCGTAGGCGGGCGAACATGAGAGGTCTCCTTGGGGTGCGGTACCGCCGCGTCGCGGCGTGGGCTGAAGCGGTTCGTGGCTGGTTTGCAGTTGGCCGTGTTCGAGGCGCAGCACCCGCTGCGCCAGCGCGATCTCCTCCGGGCGATGGGTGCTGAGCAGCACGGTGATGCCCTGTGCCGCGAGGTTTTGCACGTCGTGCAGGATGGCTGCGCTCGCCCGTTGATCGAGATGGCTGCAGGGCTCGTCGAGCAGCAGCAACTGAGGCTGCACCATCCAGGCGCGCGTCAGTGCCAGGCGTTGACGCTGGCCGGACGACAGGCTTGCGGCGCTTTGCCGCGCGTGCTCCCTGAGACCCGCGCGGTCAAGCGCAGCATTCAGCAAAGCGCGGCGGTCGTCGGTGGGCGTGGCAACCAGGGCCAGGCGCAAGTTGTCTTCCACCGAGCCGCGCAGCAAGGGGGTGTGCGCAAACACCATGGCCTGCGCGGCAAAGGCCAGACCGTCCCGCGGTGGCGTCTTGCCGGCGAAGCGCAGGGCGCCACAACTCGGCGCGTCGAGGCCGTGAATCAACCGCAGCAGGCTGGTCTTGCCGGCGCCGTTGGGCCCCACCAGCGCGATGATGCCGCCGCGCTCGAGTTGCAGGTCGAGGCCATGCAAGACCCAATTCGCGCCACGACGCAGGCCCACGCCCTGCAGGGTGATGGGGAATAGCGAAGCTTCCGTCATCGCCGCGCTCTCTTGCCGCAACGAGCTGTTTTTCTGAGAGGGCGCTTGCCCTCGGGGCGGTTCTGCGGGTGTCTCATGCGCCCTCCCCGTACCGCGCCGCCGCGTGCTGGCGCAGCAGCGCGGCAGCGGCATTGACCAGCAGCACCAGCACCATCAGGACCGTGCCCAGTGCCAGTGCCAGCGGCAGGTCACCCTTGCTGGTTTCCAGCGCGATGGCGGTGGTCATGGTGCGGGTGTAGCCCTCGATATTGCCGCCCGAGATCATCACCGCGCCCACCTCCGACACTGCCCGGCCGAACCCGGCGAGCGCTGCGACCAAGAGGGCATGGCGGCAATCCCACAACAGCCAGCGTACGCGCTGCAGGGCACGCAGGCGCAGTGAGCGCAGGGTGTCGCCGTGCAGCCGCCAGGACTCGGCCACGATCTGTCGCGTCACGGCGGCAATCAACGGCGTGGTGAGCAGGGTTTGCGCCAGAATCATCGCCGGCACCGAAAACAGCAATCCCAGATCCCCCAGGGGCCCGCTGCGCGACAGCAGCAGATACACCAGCAAACCGACGATCACCGAGGGCAGGCCGAGCAGGCTGTTGAGCAGCGCCACCAGCACGCCGCGCCCGGCAAACGCGTGCACGGCGAGCCAGGCTCCCAGCGGCAGGCCGAACAGCAAACCCAGCGCGACGCTGGTGCCGCTGACGCGCAGCGAGACACCGACGATGTGCCAGGTGGCCGCATCGCCTGTGGCCAGCAGTTGCCAGATTGGAGAGAGCATGAAGTGATGTCAGCACGCAGCGATGAACATTTGAATACTAACGGTTACGTTCAGGAGCATGGGCGCGGAGAGGCGGCAAGGGCTTGCAGGCCTTGTCCGTCAGCAAGGCCAGGCGCAGGATCTCGGCGCTGTAATGCCGCGCCACTTCGGTGGTGAAGCGGTCGAAATCCAGGTGAGCATCGGCGTCGGCGCGGTCGGAGACGCTGCGCACCGCGGCGAAGGCCACACCGTAGTCGGCGCACACTTGGGCCACGGCAGCGCTTTCCATGTCCACGGCCAGTGCATCGGGCAGTGCCGCGCGCAGGCGCTGTGCGTCAGCCACGCTGCTGACGAAACAGTCGCCGCTGAGCAACAAGCCGTGGTGCACACGCGGTGCAGCGATGCCCAGCAACTGCAGGCGTGCCGCCCCGGCGGTGTCGTGCAAGGCCCCGGCGATGGCGGCTCGTGCTGCCAGCAACAAACGCGCCGACCAGAGGGCATCGGCGGCGAAGCGGCTGGTGCCGGTGAGGGGCACCTCGAAGCGTGGGAACAGCGGCGAGGCATCGAGGTCGTGTTGCAGCAGGTCACGCGCGACGACGATGTCGCCGATCCGGACCGCATCGCCCAAACCGCCGGCGGTGCCGGTGAACAGCAGTGCCTGGCAGCCGAACTCGGCGATCAGGCTGGTGGCGCTGGTCGCGGCCGCCACCTTGCCGATGCCGGACAGCGCCATCACCACCTCGTGCCCATGCAGCCGGCCGCGGTGATACACGCGCTTGCCGTGCAGCCGCTGTGGCCGCGTGGGGAGGAGTTGCTGCAGCAGCATCTGCTGCTCGGCATGCATGGCGCACAAAATGCCGAGCGGGGAAAGTTCGGTCATGGCTGCCTGCGCCCTCGGAGCTGTCGCGTGGTCCCACATGCCCCTGGGGGGTGGAGGCGATCGCGGGCTGCGTGCCGCAGCTCCGAACCTGTCAATACAGGCGCGAGCGGTAAGCAGGCCGGACGATGCAGGCGGCTGGCGGTCACGCGTGTACTCCCCGGTCGATGGCGGCTGCGGCCGATGTGGCCGGCCCGAGGTCGAGGGCGTCGGTGAACAGGCCATCGACGCCCGCTGCGCACCATTGCGCCAATGCGGCTGCCTGGTTCACGGTGTACAGACGCAGGGACAGGCCCACGGCATGCACGGATTGCACCAACTCCGGCGTACACGCCCCTGCATCCAGATGCAGGGCCTGCAGTGCCAGGGTCTGCGCGGTCTCGCGCCAGTGCGGCGGCAAGCTCTCGCACAGCCAGGCGCGGGGCAGTTGGGGTGCCGCACGCCAGGCACCCTGCAAGGCCGCAAGGGAGAACGACGACAGGCAGGGCGGCTGCGCGGCATCGGCCCACAGCCTGGCGGCAGCCTGGGCGATGCGAAACCCCCAGTCGGCTTGCTGCGCGGCGCCGGCATCGGTGTCGGGCTTGATTTCCAGATTGAGCCAGACGTCCTGCCCGGACAGCAACGCCGCCACGCTTTGCAGCGATGGAATGCGCCGATGCGCAACCCCGCTCGCGCCCGGGCGGTCGCCTTCAGCGCCGCGCTCGCCAGCCAGGCGAGGCTTGAATGCAGCGCACGCATCAAGCTGCGCCAGCCGTTCCCAGGGCTGCCAGCTGGCGCGACCGGAGGCCAGGGTGGTGCGGTCGAGCCGATCGTCGTGCAACAGGAAGGGCACGCCGTCGGCGCTGAGTTTGATGTCGCATTCAAAGGCCGTGAAGCCAGCCTGCAAGCCGGACAGAAATCCGGCAAACGTGTTTTCCGGGGCCAGCCAGCCGCCGCCACGATGGGCGATGCGCTGGCAGGGCTTCATGGAGAAGAGCGGGTGCACCATGGCGGCACGCGAAAGATGTAATTCGATGTAAATGCATTTGGCCATCGACATATTTTTCTAAATATAAAGAAATACAAGGTGCTGTATGCCTTGCGAAGGCCATCGTTGTTCATCATTGCATCCATGCATCAACCCCGAAGCCTCATACATGCTTGTTTATAAGAAAACACGAATATTTTCTTGTTGAGCGGCGTGCGCCCAGGAACGTCGTGCTGACAACATGGCTTCCCAGAAAATTGGATTGATTTCATCGAAAACAGTGGTTTGTGTTCGGCCATGAAACAACCTGAAATGGATTGATCCGCCACGTTGGGCGGATTCCAGGCCAGCAGTGGCCGAGAGACCCCGGAGGAGGCATTCATCATGACATTCAAGAAACCCGACATCGACACCATTGTGCGGCGGCAGTTGCTGCAGGCTGGCGCGCTCGGTCTGGGCTCGGCGCTGCTCGCACGCAGTGCCCTGGCCGCCGACATGGTCAAACTGCCGCTGCCCGGCGGGCCCGATGAGCGAAGGCTCACCCATGCCTTCCCGCAAAAGGGCACGATGATTTTGCAACGCACCCGTCCGCCGTTGCTGGAAACGCCATTCTCGGTCTATGACAAGGGGGTGTTCACCCCGGTCAACGAGTTTTACGTGCGCTGGCACTGGGCCGACATTCCGACGCACATGGACCCCAAGACCCATACCGTGACCATCGGCGGGCATGTGAACAAGGAACTCAAATTCACCGTGTTCGACCTCATGCGCAAGTTCAAGCATGTGGAACTGGCGGCCGTGAACCAGTGTTCCGGCAACTCACGCGGTTACTTCCAGCCGCGCGTGGCCGGCGGCGAGTGGAGCAACGGCGCGATGGGCAACGCCCGCTGGGTGGGTGTGCGGTTGAAGGACGTGCTCGACGAGGCCGGTGTCAAGCCCGGCGCGGTCCAGGTGCAGTTCGAGGGCTCTGAGCGGCCGGTGATTGCCACGGCGCCGAACCTGAAGAAATCCCTCAACGTGGACCATGCCCGCGACGGCGAAGTGATGATCGCCTGGGAGATGAACGGCCAGTCGCTGCCGCTGCTCAACGGCTTTCCGTTCCGCCTCATCGTCCCCGGCTGGTACGCCACATACTGGACCAAGATGCTGCAGCACGTGACCGTGCTCGACCACGAGGACACCAATTTCTGGATGCACCCGGCCTACACCATTCCCGACAACTGGCCGCAGGCGAACATGACGCCGGGCGAGAAGGACGTGAAGTTCGTGCCCATCAACAAAATGGTGCCGCGCTCCTTCGTCACCAATCTCACGACTGGCGCGAAGGTTCCGGCGGGACGGCCCGAACTGGTGCGCGGCATCGCCTTCGGTGGCGACACCGGGGTGAAGATGGTGGAGTTGTCGATCGACGGCGGCAAGACCTGGATGCCGACCCAACTCGGCAGGGACTACGGCAAATACAGCTTCCGCCAATGGGCCACGCATGTGAAGCTGGACAAGGGCGCGCAAACGCTGATGGCCCGCTGCACCAATAGCGACGGCCTGCAGCAGCCCATGACGCCGAACTGGAACCCGGGCGGCTTCATGCGCAACGTGGTGGAAACCACCACCGTGATGGCTGTTTGAACGAGGAGACCCGCATGAACGACACACAACGCATCACAGCACTCGGCCTGGCGCTTGCCGCATTCGCCGCCACGGCCCTGCTGCTGACCAGCCCGGCCCAGGCCGTCACCCTCAAAAGCACCAGCGTCAAGCTGCCCGAAAGCACACGCGTGTTTCCGGGCGACTCGGCCGGCGCCAAGGCCGCCAACAGCTACTGCCTGATGTGCCATTCGGTCGGCATGGTGATGAACCAGCCCGATCTGGGCAAGGCCGCCTGGCTGGTGGAGGTCAACAAGATGAAGAACGCATTCAAGGCGCCCATTCCTGAGGACCAGGTTGCCGTCATCGCCGACTACATCGACAGCATCAAGGGCAAAAAGTAAGGGCGTCGGCGGGGGCGGGACAAGCTCATTGCCCGCACTGGGCCTTGAGCTTGTCGAGTTGGCTGTAGGTGATGGGCTTGCCGCCCACGGTGGCGGCATCGATGGCCTGCACCATGCAAGGCGTGGAGGCGCTCATCTCCAACTCAGCGGGGTCCACCGGCAAGCCATCGCGGCGCCAGCGCAGCAGGCCCAGGATGATGATCAGCACCAGAACGCCGACGCCGATGCCGATGAGTCCCTGCCATTGCACGTTGAGCGGCTTCTTCGGGCTGATGCTGTTCGGGGTCATGGCAGTGGGCTGGTTGACGGCGTTGCTGGGCGCAGGGGCGAAGTTTAGGGCCCGGCCCCCGGTTCCAGCCAGCCTTCAGGCCGCATGCAGCAAAGCCGGGTTGAGGGTGTAGGTGCCGCAGATGCTGGCTTGCGCCAGCACATGGCCGGCGATGGCGGCACGCACCTGCTGACCGGTGAACGCGCCGTCCACCGCGCAATGCGCAACGTCGAGCGCGTGGAGCGTGAACATGTAGTGGTGCAGCAGCGCATCGTTCCACGGCGGGCAGGGGCCGTCGTAACCGTAGTACAGCCCGGCCATGTCCTGGTCGCCCTGGAACCAGGCGGTGTAATCGTTGATGCCGTGGCGCGGCACGGATCCAGCCAATGGCGGCTTGCCGTGCGGGGTCACGCCGGCGCTCATCGCGCCTTCGGCAATGGCGCGCCAGTCCCGCGGGATGTCGACCAGCACCCAATGGAAAAAATCCACGCGCGGCAAGTCGGCGGGCACGGTGCGGCCATCGAGGTTGACATCGTCGGCGCGACTCGGCACGTCTGGATCGTGGCAGATGAGCACGAAGCTTTGCGTGCCTTCGGGAACCTCGCTCCAGGCCAGCTGGGGGTTACGGTTGTCCGACAGGGCCACATGGCCCACGGAGGACGGTTTGCAGAAGGCGAACTGGATCGGAATGGCTTGCTGGTCCTGGAAAGACTGGCTGCTGAGTTGCATGGTGGACTCCGGGGCAGGGGGCGGGTGCAGCGGTGGGACGCTCGAGATGGGCGCGCGATGGGGCTGTCGCCAGGGCTGCGTGGCGGCGGGTGTGCGTCAACCCTGGCTCGAATTTAGCGCAGCCCGCGCCCCAGCGCAGCCCCGGTTGGGGGGTCTGTCGTCGCGGCTCCGGGGCTTGGCCGCCGGCTCGTCGCCGCAGCTTGGTGCGGTTGCAGCCAGGGACATCCCGGGTGTGTGCCGCTGGCGCGGCTGGCCATGACGGTGACGCGTCATTCAGGCAGTTGGGCGGAGGCGTCGGGTGGGCCGCATTCCTCCTGGTGGGTTTCCTCGTCCTGCGGCAGGGTTTCAATCGTGACGCCAATGCCGGGAATGGCATCCATCAGCGCCTTTTCCACCGTCAGCCGGCAATGCGCGGCGTGGCCCAGCGTCCACTGCGCGGGCATGTGCAGATGCATGCTGACGAAGCGGCGGGTACCGGCGCGGCGGGTGCGCACATGGTCAAAGCGCATTTCCTTGCTGCGGTAGCGCACCAGCACCTGCTCCACCGTGACCAGATCGTCGTCGGGCAGGGATTTGTCCATCAGCCCGTCCACCGAGCGCGCCATCAGGCTGTAGGCCTCGCGCAGGATGTGCAAGGCCACGGCAATGCCAATCACCGGATCGAGCCAGAGCCAGCCGGTGATGGGGACCAGCACCACGCCGACGATGACGCCGACGCTGGTCCACACGTCGGTGAGCAGATGGCGGCCGTCCGCTTCCAGCGCGATGGAGCGCAAGCGCTTCGCGCCCTTGAGCATCCACCACGCCACGCCGGCATTGATGGCGCTGGCCAGGGCGATGAGCGCCACGCCTGCCGGCACCGACTCCACCGGCCGAGGCGCCAACAGCCGCTGCGCGGCCTCGACGATGATGAGCGCCGCGGCCACACCGATGAGCAGGCCCTCGATGCCGCTGGAGAAATACTCCGCCTTGGAGTGACCGTAGGGATGGTCGGCATCCGGCGGACGACCGGCGATGCTGACCATGAGCAGCGCGAAGCCCGCGGCCACCACATTCACCATCGACTCCATCGCATCCGACAAAAAACCCACCGAGCCGGTGAGCTTGTAGGCCAGCATCTTGAGCGCGATCACCAGCACGGCGGCGACGAGCGAGACATGGAGGTAACGACGGATGTGCATAGGTCGGGAGTTGTGGGGGCTAGCGTCCATTGCACCAAGGTTTGCGCTCGGGCAGGCCTTGGTGTCGCCAGACGGATTGTGCATGGCCGACATGACGTCTTCATGTCGGGGCGAAACGCGGAACATTCGCCTTTGCATCGCAGCCCGCAGTCGCCGCAGGCTCTGTGGGAGCTGCAAGACGCGTACTTGGCCACGCCCGTGCCAAGAGGGATGAGAAAACTTGGGACGGCCTTGCGTTTTCTCATCGGACGGCGGGGCTTGTCACAATCCTGCCGATAGACTGCAACGTTGACCGGCTGCGCCTTGGCGGCCTGGTGCCCACCCGCACACCCATGTCCTTCGCCCTGCGCCGCCTGCCACTGCCCGTGCCCAACCGCCGCGACCTGATCGCGCTGCCGCTGGTGATCGCGCTGTTCTTCATCGTCAGTCATGCCGGGCACCAGATGACGGCGCCCTACCGGCTGGGGCAGAGCATCTCCATCTCGCTGTCGCCAACGGCCCTGCCCGAGTATGGCCTGTACACCGTGCTGCGCATGCTGGCGGCGTTGGTGGTGTCGTTCATGTTCACACTGGGTTACGCCTGGCTGGCGGTGCACAACCGCTACGCCGAGCGCCTTTTGGTGCCGGTTCTGGATGTGCTGCAGTCGGTGCCCATCCTGGGCTATTTGTCCATCACCGTTACCGGTTTCATGGCGCTGTTTCCAGGCAGCCTGGTGGGGGTGCAACTGGCGGTGATCTTCGCCGTGTTCACCTCGCAGGCCTGGAACATGACGTTCAGCCTGTACCAGTCGCTGAAAACCGTGCCGCGCGACCTGCAGGAGGCTGCCACGCTCTACCGCCTCAACGCCTGGCAGCGTTTCTGGAAGCTGGAACTGCCGTTTGCCATGCCGGGACTGTTGTGGAACACGATGATGTCGATGTCGGGCGGCTGGTTTTTCGTCGTGGCGTCGGAGGCCATCACCGTGGCGAACCAGACCGTCACGGTGCCCGGCATCGGCTCCTACATCGCCCGGGCCATCGCCGCGAAGGATCTCGGAGCCATCGGCTGGGCCATCGCGGCGATGATCGTCATCATCCTGCTGTACGACACGCTGATGTTCCGCCCCATCGTGGCTTGGGCCGACAAGTTCAAGTTCGAAATGACGTCCTCCGGCGAGGCTCCGCGCTCAGCCGTGCTCGATTACCTGCGCCGCACCCGAGTGCTGCGCCTGCTGGCGGTGATCCCCGCCGCGCTGTGGGACTTGACGGTGCGGCTGAGCCCGCGCGTGGAACCCAAGGCGCCGCCGCCCGCCGCCCGCCGGCGCTGGGGCGACGGCCTGTTCTACGCCGCCGTGGCGGTCTTCGCCGTCTGGGCGGTGGTGCGCCTGGTGCAGGTGCTGCCGCGCGATTTCGGCTGGCCGCTGGTGTTCCATGTCCTCGGGCTGGGGCTCATCACCGGCTTCAAAGTGTTCGTGCTGGTGGGCCTGTCGGCCCTGATCTGGGTGCCCATCGGGGTCTGGATCGGTCTGCGCCCGCGGTGGGCGCAGGCAGTGCAGCCGCTGGCGCAGTTCCTCGCCGCGTTCCCGGCCAATCTGCTGTTCCCGCTGGTGGTGGTGGCCATCGTGCGCTGGCATCTCGATGTGGACGTGTTCACGGCGCCGCTGATGATTCTGGGCAGCATGTGGTACATCCTGTTCTCCGTCGTGGGCGCGGCGTCGGCCATTCCGTCCGACATGCGCGAAGCCGCGCAAAATCTCGGATTGCGGGGTTGGCTGCTGTGGAAGCGGCTGTATCTGCCGGGGGTGTTTCCCGGCTTCGTCACCGGTGCCATCACGGCATCGGGCGGGGCGTGGAACGCCAGCATCGTGGCCGAAGTGGTGAGCTGGGGCGACAAGACCCTGGTGGCCACCGGATTGGGCGCCTTCATCAGCCAGGCCACGGCGCAGGGCCGCAGCGCGCAGATTGCCCTTGGCGTGGGCGTGATGTCGCTCTACGTCATTCTGGTCAACCGCCTGTTCTGGCACCGCTTGTACGAGTTGTCCGTGCGCCGCGTGCGCCTGGACTGAGTGCGCTGGTCACCGCGCCTGACGCCACACCTGAAGTCGCACAGCAAGGAGACAAGACCATGGCCGCCGTTGCGCAAACCTTGCATCAGCAGCCCACCGCAGCCGCGCTCGGCGTTGCGCCGCAGCCGCAGGAGGGCGTCGACATCTTCCGCGCCGAGCATGTGCGCAAGGCCTTCAAGGCGCCCGACGGCACCGATCTGCTCATCCTCGACGACATGACCATGCATCTGCGCGAGGGCGAAATCCTGGTGCTGCTGGGGCGCTCTGGCTCGGGCAAATCCACCCTGCTGCGCATGCTGGCCGGGCTGATTCCCTCCAGCGACGGCACCCTGCTGCATCGCGGCCGTCCCATCGATGGCCCGGTGCCAGGGTTGGCCATGGTGTTCCAGAGCTTCGCCCTGTTCCCCTGGCTCACGGTGCTGCAGAACGTCGAGCTGGGGCTGGAAGCGCTCAAAGTGCCGCCGGCCGAGCGTCGGCAGCGCGCACTCGCCGCCATCGACCTCATCGGTCTGGACGGTTTCGAGTCGGCCTATCCACGCGAACTGTCGGGTGGCATGCGCCAGCGCGTGGGCTTCGCCCGCGCCCTGGTCATCAACCCCGACGTGCTGCTGATGGACGAGCCGTTCTCGGCACTGGACGTGCTTACCTCCGAGACCCTGCGCACCGACCTGCTCGACCTCTGGGCCGAGCGCAAGATTCCCACCCGCGGCATTTTGCTGGTGTCGCACAACATCGAGGAAGCGGTGCTGATGGCCGACCGCATCCTCATCCTCGGCTCCAATCCCGGGCGCGTGCGCGCCGACATTCCGGTGCAGTTGCCGCAGCCGCGCGATCGCGAGTCGCAGGAGTTCCGTGATCTGGTCGAGCACATCTACGGCATCATGACCGCCCGCCCCGCCGCCAGCGTGAACGTGGCCCAACGCGGCGCCATCAGCATCGGCCACCGCCTGCCGCATGTGTCGATGAACCAGATCGCCGGCCTGCTCGAAGAGCTGGCTTCGCTGGAGCAGGGCAGCGGCAACAGCCGCATCAGCCTGCCCGAACTGGCCGAGGACATGCACTTCTCGGTGGACGATCTGTTCCCGCTGATCGAGGCGGTGGAACTGCTCGGCTTCGCCCAGGTGCTGGAGGGGGATATCGAACTCACCCCGGCCGGCCGCGTCTTCGTCGAGGCCGACGTGCAGGAGCGCAAGGCGTTGTTCGCGCGCCACCTCATCGACCGCGTGCCCTTGGCCGCGCGCATTCGCGCCGTGCTGGACGAGCGCCACAATCACCTCGCGCCCGGCGCGCGTTTCCGCAACGAGCTGGAAGACCATTTCAGCGAGGAAGAGGCCGAGCGCGTGCTCGACACCGCCATCGACTGGGGCCGCTACGCCGAGGTCTATGCCTACGACGACAACGCCGATGTCTTCAGCCTGGAGAACCCTGGCGAGGACGAGGCCGAAGGTCTGGCCGCCTGAGGCGGGCGGTTGACGTCGTTGCCAAGCCGAGCGAGTACCGCCCATGCCCTGCGTCGACCTCGTCTATTTCAACGCCGGTGGCGGCCACCGTGCCTCGGCCCTGGCGCTGCAGCAGGCCATCACCGCACGCGACCTGGGCTGGACCGTGCGGCTGGTCAATCTCACCGAGGTGCTCGACCCGCAGGGCAGTTTTCGCAAGCTCACGGGCATCGCCCCGGAAGACCTGTACAACAAGCGCCTGGCGCACGGCCTGACGCTGGGCCTGGCGCAGGAGCTCAAGCTGCTGCAGGCGCTCATCCGGCTGGCACACCAGCCCCTGCTCAAGTCGCTGCAGCAGCATTGGCTGCGCACCGAGCCGGACATGGTGGTCTCGCTCATCCCCAACTTCAACCGCGCCCTTGGCCAGAGCCTCGCGGCCAGCCTGCCGGGGGTGCCGTTCGTGACCGTGCTCACCGATCTGGCCGACCATCCGCCGCATTTCTGGATCGAACCCGGGCTCGCCCAGCATGTGGTGTGCGGCAGCCCCCGCGCCGTGCAACAAGCCCGTGCGGCCGGCCATCCAGCGGCGCATATCCACCCCACATCGGGCATGATCATCCGGCCGGATTTCTACGGTGAGCCGACCGACTTCGACCGCGCCGCGCGACTGCAAGCCCTGGGCCTGGACCCGGCTCGTCCCACCGGCGTGCTGATGTTCGGCGGCCACGGCTCGCGCAGCATGCTGGGCATCGCCCAGCGCCTGCCCGAGGTGCAACTCGTTGTGATGTGCGGCCACAATGCCAGGCTTGCCGACAAGCTGCGCGCCCTGCCGGCCACGGCGCCGCGCCTGATTCTGGGCTTCACGCCGGACGTGGCCGCGTGGATGCGCCTGGGTGACTTTTTCATCGGCAAACCCGGCCCTGGCGCCTTGAGCGAGGCCCTGCAGCTCGGCCTGCCTGTGGTCGTCACGCGCAATGCCTGGACCATGCCGCAGGAGCGCTACAACACCGACTGGGTGCGCGACAACGGCTTCGGGCTGGTGCTGCGCAGCTTTCGCGGCATCGACGCCGCGCTGCCCGAACTGCTTGCCGCGCTGCCGGCCTACCGCAAACGCGTGGCCGCTTACCGCAATCGCGCGGTGTTCGAAGTGCCTGGCATTCTCGAGCGCATCCTGCGCGCCAGCGCATCGACCGCGCCACTCGATCTTGCCGTCCCGGGGGCGCTGTCCGGTTCGCGCTGCCCATGATCCAGGGACTCCTGCTCGCGGCCGGGCGCTCGCGCCGATTCGGGACCGACAAGCGCTGGGCCACCGTGTCGGGCCGGCCAATGGCGCTGCACAGCGCGCTGCAATGGCGTGCCGCCCTGGCGCAGGTGCTCGTCGTCCTGCGCGGCGAGGACGCTGAACTGGCCGCGCTCTTGCTCCAAGCTGGCATGGCGTTCACCCATTGTCCGGAGTCCGCACGGGGCATGGGCCACAGCCTGGCCCATGGCGTGAGGCACACGGCTCAGGCGGCCGGCTGGGTGATCGGCCTGGCCGACATGCCGCTGCTGCGTCCCGCCAGCATCGCCGCCGTGGCGCAAGCCGTGGCGGCGGGGCGCATCGTCGTGCCGCAACACCTCGGCCAGCGCGGGCACCCCGTCGGCTTCGACCGGGCGTTCGGCCCGGACTTGATGGCCTTGCAGGGCGACTCGGGCGCTCGCGGCGTGCTGAAGGCTCACCCTCATGCCGTGCAGGCTCTGGAGCTGGATGACCCCGGGGTCTTGCTCGACGTCGACCTCCCGGAGCAGCTGCCGCGGTAAGCCGCCGCAGCGGTGTTCACGACGCGGCGAAGCAAGTCTCGGCTCCAGGATCATTGGCGTTGACGCCGAGTTGGTCTTTTGCCTGGCGCACGTCCAGGTCGCGCGGCAAGGGCACGCCGTTTTTCACCGCGAGGATTTCAGCCATCACGCTGACCGCGATTTCGGGAGGTGTCTTGCTGCCGATGTAGATGCCGATGGGGCCGCGCAGCCGCTCCAGCTCAAGCTCGGTCTGCTCGAAGTGGACGATGAGCCGCTCCTTGCGCTGGCCGTTGTTGCGCCGCGAGCCGATGGCGCCGACGTAGAACGCGTCGGTGTGGATGGCTTCCAGCAGCGCCAGGTCATCGAGCTTGGGGTCGTGGGTGAGCGCGACGACGCAGCTGCGCCGGTCGGGATTGAACGCGGCGACCACATCGTCCGGCATCTCGGTGAGCAGCTTGGCGCCGGGCACGTTCCAGCCGGCGCGGTATTCCTCGCGCGGATCGCATACCGTCACCGCAAAGCCGCAGGACAGCGCCATGGTCGCCAGATAGGCGGCGAGTTGTCCGGCGCCGATGAGCAGCATGCGGTATTCCGGGCCGAAGGTGTTGACCAGCACATGCGCATCCAGCGCCACGTCACTGGGCACGCCGGCAGGCTGCAGCCACACGCAGCCGTCATCCAGCCCCAGGTGGCGGTGCATCAAGCGGCCGGATTCGAGCGCCGTCACCAGCTCCGCCAGCAGCGCAGGATCGGGGTCGAACTCGAGCACCAGCTCCAGCGTGCCGCCGCAGGGCAGGCCGAAGCGGTGAGCCTCGTCGGCGGAGACGCCGTATTGCACGCGCTGCGGCGCACCGCTGGGGAACTGTACGGCCGTGCCCGCGCTCCGGTTGATGGCGGTGTATCGGTCGATGAGGTCATCTTCGATGCAGCCGCCCGATACCGATCCCGCCACCGCGCCATCGTCGCGCAAGGCCATGATCGAGCCCACCGGGCGTGGCGAAGACCCCCAGGTGCGGGTGACGGTGGCCAGCAGTGCGTGATGCCCGGCCTGTCGCCAATCGCGCAGGGTACGCAGCACGAGCAGATCGATGTTCTCCATGGTGGGGCCTCCTCAGGTCTGTCCATGCCATAGCCAGATCAGCGCCAGAACCAGTGCAACGGCTGCGGCGATCCAGGCGAATGGCAGGCCGCGCGCCTTGCGCGGACCGGGAGCGGTCGGGACGTGATCGGCCGCCGCGGCTGGATGCAGCGCCTGCATTTGCTGGTCGAAGCGCTTGAAGAAATCCTCGGCGATGGAGCGGGCAGCGCCGTCGATCAGGCGTTGACCGATCTGCGCAATCTTTCCCCCGACGGTGGCGTGAACCGTGTACTGCAAAACGCAACCGCCGCCATCGTCGCGATCGGCCAGCCGCACTTGCGCCTCCCCCTTGCCGAAGCCGGCAGCGCCGCCCTGGCCGTCGAAAGCGATGATGTAGCTGTCGGGGGGCTGGATATCACGCAATTCCAGCCGGCCCTTGAACTTGGCTGCCACCGGGCCGATGCGCAGGGCCAGGGTGGTGTCGTAGTGCGTGGGATCGGTGGCGATCAGTTGCTCGCAACCGGGTATGCACTGCTGCAGGATGGCGGCGTCATTCAGCGCATCCCATGCCTGCTGGCGGGTGACGGTCAGCGGGCGATTTCCTTGCAGGTCCATCGGTGCAGTCCTTTCATGGCCTAGTGTTGACGGATCAGCGCAGCCAGGCTGCTCGCCAGCTGCTCCAGACTGACCAGGTTATGCACGGCAAGCATGGCATGGGCTCGACGGTGAAGTGCTGCAGCGCCACGCGCGCTGGGTTCGTAGCCGTCGAACCGCAGCAGCGGGTTGAGCCACAACAGCCGCCGGCAGTGACGCAGCAGCCAGGTGAGCTCGGCATCCAGAACGTCTGGCTCTCCGGTGTCCAGGCCGTCGCTGATGAGCAGCACTAAGGTGCGACGCCCCACCAGGCGCCGACTGTGCGCGAGGCGCAGCGCAGACAGCGATGCACCCAACTGCGTGCCGCCGGCAAAGTCGGCGATGCGGGTGTTGACGTCGGCCAGCATGATGTCGGTATCGGCGTGCCGGAAGGCCACGGTGAGGTCGGTGAGACGCGTGCCGAAGGCGAACACATCGCGCTGGCGCAGAGTGCGGGTCGATGCGTGCAAAAACGCGAGCAGCAAACGGATGTAGCGCTCCATCGAGCCGGAGACATCCACCACCACCAGCAGCGGTAGCGGCTGGCGCCGTCGTCGCAGTCGCGGCAGTTCCATCCACTCGCCGCCGGTGCGCGCGGCGCGCCGCATCACCCCTGGCCAATGGGCGCGAAAGCCGCGGCAGTCGGGTTCGGTACGGCGGGAAGGCAGGCAAGGAATGGGCAGTGGGATATCACGGGCCAGACGCTCGACGAGGCGGTATTCCTGCCCGCCCAGAGCGTTGAAATCGGCGTGCCGCAGGCGCTGCGCTGCGCTGGCGGTCATGAAGGCATCGATGTCCACCTGGTCATCGGCCGGGGGGCGTTGGGCCGCGGGGGGCTGGCGCGGCGCCAGAGCTTCGCGAACGCGGGGGTGGCGTTTGGACGGCTCGGCCCGGCCTTCGGCGCTGGGCAGCAGTTGCGCCAGCAATCGACTGGCGACCTTGGGGTCGCGGAAGAAGGCGTCGAACAGCTCCCGGAAGACCAGGCGGTCTTGCTCGCGGCTGACGAGCACGGTCTCCAGCGCGGCGCCCAGGTCGATGCGTTGATCCACGCCGACCAACACCGCGGCTTGTCCGGCCAGAGCGATGCGCGCGCTGTCCGTGCGCACGCCGGCACGGCGCAAGGCGCGCCCGAACCCGGCAAGGTTGTCGGCGAATTTGCCATGGCGGGCATCTCCGAGTTGCATGGCGGAGTTTTCAGCCGACTGGGGCGTTGGCGGCGTCGGCCGGAATCAGCAGCTCGGCGGCCAGGTCGCGGGAGAGTGCGGCCACGTCCTCGCGCTGCTTGAACAGGATGCCGGCGGTGTCGCTGATCACTTCGGGGTCGAGCGTGAGGGTGTCAAGTGCGACCAAAGCCTTGGCCCATTCCACGCTCTCGGCAATCCCCGGGACACGCTGGAAGCTGCCGGCGAACGGGGCGCTGCGCAGCCGCGCGACGAACGCGGCCACTTGCCGCGAGAGCTCGGCGCGGGCCTGTGGCACCTGGGCCTGGACGATGGCCAGCTCGCGCTCGCGCTCGGGGTAGTCCAGCCAGTGGTACAGGCAGCGGCGCTTGATGGCATCGTTCAGCTCGCGGGTGCGGTTGCTGGTGAGGATGGTCACGGGCGTGGCGACGGCGCGGACCGTGCCTAGTTCGGGAATGCTGACTTGGTATTCACCCAGGTATTCCAGCAAGAAGGCCTCGAAGGGCTCATCCGCGCGGTCGACTTCGTCGATGAGCAAGACGACTCCGGGCTCCGGAGCCTGCAGCGCCTGCAGCAGCGGACGGTGGATGAGATAGCGCTCCTGGTAGACCTCGCGCTCAATTTGCGCCGCTTCGGCGCGACCCTCGGCAGCGCGCATGTGCAACAACTGCGCGGCGTAATTCCACTCGTAAAGTGCCTCGCGTTGTTCGAGACCGTCGTAGCACTGCAGTCGCAGGATCGCCCGGCCGAGCGCCGTGGCCAGCGCCTTGGCCAGTTCGGTTTTGCCGACGCCGGGTTCGCCTTCCAGCAACAGCGGGCGTTGCAGCCGCAGAGCCAGGAACACGGCCGTGGCCAACCGTCTGTCGGCATAGTAGCCAGCCGTCTGCAAAGCCGCCATGAGGGCATCGATGCTGGCTGGAGGAGCGTTTGTCATGATGGCTTGTGAGGGGTGGAGTCAGCATCGCACGCGCACTCCAGGTCCGCAGGCGTTGCGGGCCTCATGCAGCACAGACCGGCGAATCGGATGCGATGCTCCGGGCGCTCACGCTCAGCCGGCCAGGGACTTGGCGACGGCGCGCTGGGTCATCACGCCGATGAGGTGGGCACGGTAAGCGGCTGAACCGTGCAGATCGCTGCTGAGCTCGCTGTCGTCCATGACAACCTTGGCTGCGGCTTCCGGGGTGTAGCTGGCGTTGAGTGCGGATTCCAGGGCGGCGTGGCGAAAGACGCCGTTGCCGCCGCCAGTCACGGCCACGCGCACGCCGCCTGCGGTCTGCGCCACGAAGACGCCGATCAGCGCGAAGCGTGATGCGGGTTGTTTGAACTTCATGTACGCGGCGCGCCTGGGGATGGGGAAACTGACGGCGGTCAGGATCTCGTCGTCTTGAAGCGCGGTGGTGAACAGGCCGACGAAGAAGGCGTCCGCGGCGATCTGCCGTCGCGTGGTGTGCACCGTGCCGCCGAGTCCGAGCAAGGCGCTTGGGTAGCAGGCGCTGGGATCGTTGTTGGCGAGCGAGCCGCCCAAGGTGCCCATGGCGCGCACCTGGCGGTCGCCGATGTGCGCGGCCAAGTCGGCCAGCGCGGGCAGGGCCGAGCGCACCTCGGCGCTGGCGGCGACGTCGGCATGGCGTGTCATCGCGCCGATGCGCAAGGCGTCGCCCTCGCGGCGGATGCCGGCAAGATCGGCGATGCCGGCAAGGTCGACCAGTGACTCGGGGCGCGACAGTCGCAGCTTCATCGAGGCCAGCAGGCTTTGCCCGCCCGCCAGTGGCTTGGCTCCGGCGCTGGCGCACCGCTGCGCATCGGCCGCGGTCGATGCACGTTCCAGATTGAAGGCGTACATGATGCTGTCTCCTCAGACTTGTGCGGCGTGGATGGCGTCCCACACGCGGTAGGGCGTGGCGGGCATGTCGAAATCCTTGATACCCAGGGGGGCGAGGGCATCGAGCACGGCGTTGATCACCGCCGGCGGCGAGCCGATGGCGCCGGCCTCGCCGCAGCCCTTGGTGCCCAGTGGGTTGTGCAGGCAGGGCGTGCAAATGGTGTCGAGCTGGAGCAGGGGCATGTCGTCAGCCCGCGGCATGGCGTAGTCCGAGAACGAACCGGTGAGCAGTTGCCCGGTTTCCGGGTCGTACACGCATTGCTCCAGCAGGGCCTGGCCGATGCCTTGGGCGATGCCGCCGTGCACCTGGCCCTCGACGATCATGGGATTGATGATGGTGCCGAAGTCGTCCACTGCGGTAAACCGGTCCACCCGCGTGACCCCTGTGGCGGGGTCGATTTCCACCTCGCAGATGTAGGTGCCGGCCGGGTAGGTGAAGTTGGTCGGGTCGTAGAAGGCGGTCTCGTTCAGCCCCGGCTCCAGCTTGTCCAGCGGGTAGTTGTGAGGGACGTAGGCGGCGAGCGAAACCTGGGCGAAGGGCACGCTCTTGTCGGTTCCCTTGACGGTGAAGACGCCGTTGGCGAATTCGATGTCAGCGTCGCTGGCCTCCAGCAGGTGCGCGGCGATTTTCTTGGCTTTGGTCTCGATTTTGTCCAATGCCCGCATCAGCGCGGCGCCGCCGACGCTGATGGAGCGCGAGCCGTAGGTGCCCATGCCGAAGGGCACGCGTCCGGTGTCACCATGCACGATGTCCACGCTCTCCACCGGCACGCCAAGCCGTGCCGCCACGACTTGCGCGAAGGTGGTTTCATGCCCTTGGCCGTGGCTGTGGGAACCGGTGAAGACCGTGACGCTCCCGGTGGGATGGACACGAACTTCGCCGCATTCGAACAAACCCGCGCGGGCTCCCAGCGCGCCAGCGATATTGCTCGGAGCCAGGCCGCAGGCCTCGATGTAGCTGGAGTAGCCGATGCCTCGGCGCATGCCCTTGGCCTCGCTGGCGGCACGGCGGGCGGGGAACCCGGCGACGTCGGCTAATTCCTGCGCCCGGGTCATGCAGCCGAGATAGTCGCCGGTGTCATACTGCAGCGCCACCGGGGTCTGATGGGGCCACTGGTTGATGAAATTGCGACGGCGGATCTCGTCCTGTCCCAGACCCAATTCCCACCCGCAGCGCGTGACCAGCCGTTCGAGCAGATAGGTGGCCTCGGGCCGGCCAGCGCCGCGATAAGCGTCCACCGGCGCGGTGTTGGTGAACCAGGCATCGACTTCGACATAGATCTGCGGGGTCCTGTACTGCCCGGCCAGGAGCGTGCCGTAGAGTATGGTGGGGATGGCGGTCGAGAACGTCGATAGGTAGGCGCCCATCGCGGCGTGGGTGTGCACCCGCAGGGCCAGGAAATGGCCGTCTTTGTCCAGCGCCATCTCGGCATGACTGACATGGTCGCGGCCATGTGCATCCGACAGGAACGCTTCGCTGCGGTCAGCGGTCCACTTGATCGGCCGGTTGAGTTTTTTGGATGCCCAGGTGAGGCAGACGTCCTCGGCGTAAAGGTAGATCTTGGAGCCGAAGCCGCCACCCACGTCCGGGGCGATGACGCGCACCTTGTGCTCCGGCAGGCCCATGACGAAGGCCGTCATCAGCAGGCGCTCGACGTGCGGATTCTGGTTGGCCACGTAGAGCGTGTAGTCGTCGGAGCTGCGGTTGTAGTGGCCGATCGCCGCGCGCGGCTCCATCGCGTTGGGCACGAGACGGTTGTTCACCAGATCGAGCTTGGTGATATGGGCGGCCTGCGCGAAGGCAGCTTCCACGGCGGCCTTGTCGCCGAGCGCCCACTTGTAGCAGTGGTTGTCGGCAGCCACGTCATGGATGGTGGTCGCCTTGGCCGCATCGGTGACGCGCGTGACGGCGGGCAGCACGTCGTAGTCGACTTCCACCAGTTCGGCGGCGTTCTTCGCCTCCTCCAGCGTTTCGGCCACGACCATCGCGACATGGTCGCCAACGTAGCGCACCTTGCCCTGCGCCAGGATGGGATGGGGCGGCTCTTTCATCGGCGTGCCGTCGGTGCTGGTGATGAGCCAGCCGCAGGGCAGACCGCCGACCTTGTCGGCCGCCACGTCGGCGCCGGTGTAGATCGCCAGCACGCCCGGTGCGGCGAGGGCGGCTTTCGTGTCGATGCCCTTGATCACGGCGTGGCCGTGGGGAGAGCGCACAAAAACGGCATGCGTCTGGCGCTCGAGTTGGATGTCGTCGGTGTACTGTCCGCCGCCGGTCAGGAAGCGGTAATCTTCTTTGCGGCGAACGGCTTCGCCGATGTGGGGGAGCTTGGCAAAATCGGTTGCGCCCATGATGGGATTTCCTCGGGGTAGGGGTATGGCGGTGCAGTGCTGGCGGAGCCCGCAGGCTCGCTCCGATGGGCTTTCAGGCCGAGACCATCGCGTCGCGGCCTTGCTGCACCGCCTTGACGATGTTCTGGTAACCGGTGCAGCGGCAGATGTTGCCTTCGAGAAGTTCACGGATCTCGCCATCACCGGCCTTGGGGTGGTGTTTGCACAAGTCCATGGCGCTCAGCACCATGCCTGGCGTGCAGAAGCCGCATTGCAGGCCGTGGCATTCCTTGAAGGCGGCTTGCATGGGGTGCAGGTCGCCCTCGGCAGTGGCCAGTCCTTCGATGGTGGTGATGCGCGCGCCTTCGGCCTGCGCCGCCAGGATGTTGCAGGACTTCACGGCGCGGTCGTTCATCAGCACGGTGCAGGCGCCGCACTGGGCTGTGTCGCAGCCCACATGGACGCCGGTGAGCCGCAGATGCTCGCGCAAGGCTTGAGCCAACAGGGTGTTGGGTGCGACGTCGAGCGACACCGCCTTGGCATTGACGGTCAGTGAGACTTGCATGATGGGCTCCTCGTAGTGTCGTGCCACAACAGGATGTTGCACACGCCGTTGTTTTGCGTCTCCGATTGTTGAGCGGTGAAGCGCCGGCCTCAAGATCCAGCTCTACGGGTAAACGCGAATTTCCGCTTTCACCGATCAGAAATTCTCAAAATGAAACAATGGATAGAAGCGCTGTCGCGTTGTTGCGGCCTTGGCTTCGGCGCGCGGTGTCTGCGCCTACGCACAGCCTGGATCACCCGCGCGGCGTTTTCCGGCGAGATGGAGCGCCTCGTGCAAGGAGGGAAGCATGCAAGCAGCGCCAGTCGATCTGAGCGATCGACGGTTGAAACAGATTGATCGTGCTCGCCAGTTGGTCATTGCCGAGGGGCACGGCTTGCCGGCGCCGGGCCTGGGGCCGCAGCGCGGCTGGATCGAAAGATCGTGGCGACGCTGTCTCGAGGGGGGGCGCAGGCCGGAGCAGCGGCTTGAATTCGACAGCGTTTCCGCGTCGAGCATCCGTGCCAACGCGGAGTGCCATCACACACTCCTGCAAACGGCGCGACCTGTGCTGGCCGCGCTCTCGCGAGCGATTGCGCGCACCCGCTACTTTGCCATCCTGACCGACGCCGAGGGTGTCGTCCTCGACGTCGCCCTCGGCGCCGGCCACGACGATCGCCGCATCCGTGCCATCGCGCGCGTGGGCGTCAACCTGTCCGAGCCCAGCATCGGCACCAGTGCCATCAGTGCCGCGCTCACCGAACTGCACCCGGTCTGGTTGCATCGGGGTGAGCATTTCTTTGCCGATACCAATGTCTACAGCTGCGCCGGGGCTCCGGTGTTCGGCCCGGATGGTCGCTGCCTGGGCATGATCGACCTCACCGGCGTCCTGGCCGATGAACGGCCCGAGCTGATGCATCTGGCGGCGCAGGCCGCGCGGTGCGTCGAAAACGCGCTCACGCGGCAACGACCGCATGCTCTTTGCGTGCGTCTGAGCTGGCCGGGCCAAGCTCAGGGCGGAGATCAAGAGGGACTGATTTGCCTGGACAACGACGGATGGATCGTGGGCGCGAACCAGGCCGCGCGCCAGATGATCCCCGACCTGTCCGGGCTGTCTGCGGAGGCCCTGCATGCGAACGCGCTGTTTGCCGTGTCCCACGCCGTGCTGTTCGAGCGCGCGCGGCTGCGCGAACTGTCGGAAACGGGCCCGCTCGAGGTGCCGCTCTGGTCCGGCCTGTGTGCCCAGGTCCTGCCGGAGACGAATGTCTGGGGTGCCAAGCGGAGCGCCCCTGTCGCAAGCCTCAACCCGCTCTCCTTGCGGCAGTACGAGGCAGCCCTCGTGCGCCACGCCTTGCGGGATGCCCAGGGCAACGTGATGCAGGCAGCCCGTGCCTTGGGCATCAGTCGGGCGACCCTGTACCGCAAACTGGGTCACAAGCCCTCGCCCTGAGTTCAGCCCGTGATGCGCTGCCGAGCTCCGGCTGCCATCCGCGCTCGCCCTGTGTCGGCGGGGGTCGGTCAGTTCAACAGGACGCGTCGAGCCACCGCTGCGAGCGGGCGTTCGGCCCAGCGCTGCATGCGCCCGCCCAGCAGCAAGGGTTTGAGCGCCATGCGCACGGCCAGGTCAATCGGGTATTGCGCGCTCATCCGTGCGTACACCTGTTGGCTCACGGTGTTGAACGAAGGCGGCTTTTCGCGGCCGCGGAAATACCAGGCCGCGGCATGCCGCAGGGCGATGTCGGCGTCGCTCTGGCGCAGTTCGGCGACGCGTCGCCACAGCGCCGCCATGACCTTCGGGCGACCCAGGGCCTCGCGTTCGCGGTATTTGAGAAAGTAGCGGTAGAAATGTTTGTAGTGCTGCACCTCGTCGTTGCGGATATGCCAGGTCAACTCGCGCAGCACCGGCTCGTCGCACACGGTGTTGAGCGCCTGGTAGTAGGTGGTGGTACCCATTTCCACGATGCAGCGCGCCACCATTTCCTGGCCCCGCGTGGGTTCGAGTTGCTCCTGCGTGCAGAGCTTGGCGTATTCGCTGAAGAAGTCGGCGTAGGCGCCGTCCCAATCGAACTCCGGCCAGACTCGCTGGATGTAAGTCTTCAAGGCGCGGCCGTGCTGCAATTCTTCCGGCTCCCAGTGCTCGACCAGCCAGGTGCCGACCTCGGCGTCGTCGGCAAAATAGTCGACCAGGTTGCGGGTGTAGGTGTCGGTGCCGCTCTCAATGAATGAAGCGCTGCACACCAGCAGGAACAGGTCGTCGCGTTGGCGCAGGCGGGCGCAGTCGATGGGCGCAAAGTCCAGATCTTCAAGGCGCCAGCGCAAATCCGGGCGATGTGACGCTTCAGGCGATACGTTGTGCATGGTCGATCTCCCAAGTGGTTGGGGATGGGATACTGCTTGTCCCACTTTAGTTCGGGTTTTCCTGGGTGTCTCCAGGCGTTGGCGGCTCCGGTGCCTGTCGGGAAGCTGCCCGGTAACAGTCGGTAAACTAAGCCAGGGAGCTCGATGTCCGACCCCGCTTGAGGAGAATCAAAATGCTGCAAAAAAGCCTTGTCATCGCCGTGGCCGGCGCCCTGGTTTTAGGGGGCTGTGCCAATATGAATCAATCCCAGAAAAGCACGGCACAGGGGGCCGGGATCGGCGCCCTGGCGGGCGCCGCCATCGGTGCGCTGACGGCAGGCGGAAACACCGGCCGCAGCGCCGCAACGGGCGCTGCGGCCGGCGCCGCGGTCGGCGCCCTGGGCGGCTACCTGTGGAACCAGCATCTGGAAAAGCAAAAGCAGCAGATGGAACAGGCCACCGCCGGCACCGGCGTGCAGGTGACGCAAACGCCCGATAACCGCCTGAAGATCAACGTCCCGGCGGATGCCGGCTTTGCCACCGGCAGCGCCCAGATCAACAGCCACCTGTACCCCGCGCTCACACAACTCGCCACCGGGCTGATGCAGAACCCGACCGAATCGGTGCAGATTCTGGGCTACACCGACAGCACGGGGACTGACGCGATCAATTACCCCCTGTCGGACAACCGCGCCTTGAGCGTGAAGAACTACCTGGTGTCGCGCGGCGTGCAGCCCCAGCGCATCGCCACCCAGGGCATGGGACCGCAAAACCCGGTCGCCAGCAACGCCACCGCGCAGGGCAGGGCGATGAACCGGCGCGTGGAAATTTACGTCGCCTACCCGTCACAACCCTGAGCGGGAGCGAGCCCTGGAGACATAGCCGCGCCGCAGGCCCCGCCTGGCCGCTGCGCGACGGTCGCGGGGCTTGCCGTCAGCCGGCTGGCGAAGACGCACCGGGCTGCATCTTCGCCAGCAAGGCCTGGCGGATGGCGCGAAGCTTGGCTTTCACGTCGGCTTCGCCGGCGGGGCCCAGCCGCATCATGATTTTCTGTCCGGCCGAGGCTGACTCCAGACGCGGATCGGCGTACTGATACAGCACTTTCGGCTGCGCCAGCAACACCGGTGGTTTGGGTTCGGGCGCAGCCAGCAGGTTGTCGATGACCACGAGCAGCCGGCTGTTGAAGTCGCCATGGGGATAGCCCAGTTCGGTGTAGGCCTGCTGGAACAGCGGGTAGAACTCCAGGTAGACCTCCACCAGCGCTTGCGGCCCGACCTGTTGCAGAACCTGCAGATAGGGCGCATAGCGTTGCGCGTTGTCGGGGCTGATGGCCAGGTCCGCGCCCGTGCCGCTGGTGCGGAGAGCCCCAGGCACCGGACTGACCGGCCAAGCTTTCACCGGCGCCTGCCGACGCGGCAGGTTGTCGATGGTGGCGACGATGTGCAGGATGAGTCGGTGCGGGATCAGCCATTGTGCAAAGGCCTTGTGACCGATCAGGCCGGCGAGCGCCTGGCCGAAGGCGCCATCGCTCTGGTCGAGCCGGGGCAAGTTGGCCGCGCTGCGTTGTGGCAACACCAGTTGCGGTGCCGACGCCGGCGATGATGCCGGCACTGAGGCCGGCCCGGCGACTGGCTGGCTCTGCTCCGCTGTGACCGCAGCGCTGGCGCTTGGGTGCAACGCCGCCGGCTGATGACTGCGCTGCCAGTTGACATAGCCGATGGCAGCCACCAGGGCCGCGAGCACGACAGCGACGATGAGCATGGGGTTTTTCATGGTCTTTCTTCCATGGAGGTGCCATCGACTTCGATGCGCATGACCGATAAGGCGCGGGTGATGCGTTGCAATACCTGCCGCAGGTATACCCCAGCTTGGCCTGCTTCACAAGCGCAGTCCGGGCATGTGCCGACTGTCAAATCTCTGACACGTCAGCCATGTAACTTCTTGTGAGCCATGTCAGTGAACGTGACGTCACGTCACTGGCAGGCGAGACCGCCCAGGCGGCTTCGTTCCCATCCGCTCACCTCGACCGAAGGACCATGCCATGACCCCAATCCCCACCTTGTCGCGCCGGCAAGCACTCAAGCTGTTCACCGGCGCTCCCCTGTTGCCGCTGGCCGGCGGCCTCGGCGCAACCTCATTCTTGACCGCCTGCGGCGGCAGTTCCGGCACCGCGGCGGCCACACCGCAACCTGGCCCGGCCCAGGCCGCCACGCCCACTGCGGCCAGTTTCAGCGCCATGGCCGCCCCTGCCCTGGCCGATGCCGCCGCGATGGCCACCACCAGCGTGGCCTCCAGCCTTCGAGTGGCCTACAGCAATGGCAGCACACAAACCTACAAGCTTGGCTACCAGCCGATGTTCATCACGGGGGACCAGGTGCCGAATCTGCTTGGCGGCACCGTCCTCGCCGGGGGTTATGTCGACATCAACGGCAACCCCATCATCGACAAATCCGTCAGCGGGCAGGAGCGCCCGTTCTATTCCGACTGTCCCGATGGGATGAGCCTGCTGCAGACGGTTGCCGGCGCCGACAAGGCCAGGCTCGGCGTCAAGGGCCATGTGGTATTTGCCGTCGTGCAGTTCGAGTACACCACGCGCGACCAGGCGCAAGCCAGCCAGTACGGCCGCCTGCCCTCGCCGATCGCCGTGCTCACGCTCGACCAGGACCCCACCACCGGTCAGCTCACCCTGGCCCGGTACTTCAACGTGCCGACCAAGCCGGCGTATGGCCTGTGGATCACCTGCGGCGCCAGCCTGTCGCCGTGGAACACCCACCTCAGCAGCGAGGAATATGAGCCCGACGCCTTCGCCATCGCCAACAACAGCCAGTTCAAGGCGTTCATCACCAATCTCCACGGCGACGCCAACGCCGTGAACGACCCGGTCAAGGCCAACCCTTACCTCTACGGCCACCTGCCCGAGGTCAAGGTCAACCCCGACGGCACCGGCAGCGTGGTCAAGCATTTCTGTCTGGGCCGCATTTCGCACGAACTGGTGCACGTCTGCCCGGATCAGCGCACCGTGCTGATGGGCGACGACGCGACCAACGGCGGGGCCTTCATGTTCGTCGCCGATCAGCCGGCCGATCTGTCCTCGGGCACGCTGTACGTGGCCAAGGCGACGCAGACCTTGGGCAGCGGGCCTGGCGCATTCAGCCTCCATTGGATCAAGCTGGGCAATGCCACCAGCGGCGAAATCGAGCAGTTGGCCAAGACTCTCAAGCCTGCCGACATCATGGACGTGGCCACGACCAATCCCAATGATCCGAGCTTCACCAAGATCCGTTTGTCCGGCAAGGACAACTGGGTGAGGCTCAAGCCCGGCATGGACAAAGCGGCAGCCTTTCTCGAGACGCACCGCTACGCGGCGCTGGCGGGCGGATCGATGAGCTTTACCAAATGGGAAGGCACGACGGTCAATGCCAAGGACAAGGTCGCCTACATCGCGATGAGCTACATCCAGTCCTCGATGATCGATGGCACCACCGACATCAAGGTCCAGGGCCCGCGTGCAGGCGCCACGTATGCGATGAACCTGAAGGCGGGGCAGAAGGACGCGAGCGCCATGGCGATTGCCAGCGACTGGGTGCCGGTGGACATGGCGCCGCCCGCCGCCCTGGTGGGTGAAGATCTGGCCGTACCCGACGCGCTGGGCAACCTGGCCAACGCCGACAAGGTCGCCAACCCCGACAATCTCAAGTTCTCGGAAAAGCTGCGCACCTTGTTCATCGGTGAAGACAGTGGCATGCACGTCAACAATTTTCTGTGGGCCTACAACGTCGACACCAGGCAACTCAGCCGCATTCTGTCGTGCCCGGCTGGAGCCGAGTCAACCGGCTTGCAGGGTGTGGACGACATCAACGGCTGGACCTACATCCTGAGCAATTTCCAGCATCCGGCCGACTGGGAAACGCCGTTGCACGACAAGATCAAGTCCACGCTCGACCCGCTGATCAGGGCCAACTACAAAGACCGCTGCGGTGCGGCGGTCGGCTACATCACCGGGCTGCCGCAAACAGCCCAAACTTGAAGCGCCGCCGGCCGGCCGGTGCGTTGTGCAGCCGGCATGGCGGCGGCTTGGCTCGCCCAGGGTCGGCTCGCAACCCTACCCCGGTGGGTGTCAGGGCGATGGGGGCGGCCCTGCGTTTCCCCGAAGCGCCGGCCTGACCATGATGCCGGGCTGACCGCGGGCCGTCATGGCGGTTTGCGCGCCTTGGGCGAAAAAAGCGGATTCAGGCATGGCCATCGACCTTCGCGGCCGGCCATGATTCCGAGTGATCTGCAAGGTGATGATGTCGCCCCGTCGCGAAGCCTTGCGTAACGGTATGAATCGACACGGGAATCGCAATGCGGCGAACGGGTTCTTGAGCCGGATGCGGCGGCGGCTTGCACCGGCCGGATACGCCGGTTTAGGCTTCGCCATGGCGGCCGAAGAGTCGTCCAATTCCCGGAGGTCTGTGATGTTCGACGCGCATGAATCGGCAGGGCTGTGGTCGCTGGGATTACGCATCGAGAGCGCCGCGGATGCGCGCCTGGCTGCCTGGCTGCGAACACGGCTTGGAGCGCAGCCACTGCGCGAAGCGGCACTGGCTCTGACGAGCCGCAAGCAGCCGAGGCCGCTCAAGGTCGCGCGGGCGCTTGGGCTGACGCTGCCGCCCGAGTTCGTGCCGAGTGACGCCATGCCCACATTGCAGGATCTGCGCCGCCGCGACCAGGCTCGCCGCCAGGGCTGGCCACAGCCCTTCGACGGGCGGTAGATCCGCCGCCGCAATCGCACCACGAGCGCGCCGTCACGCCGCTTGCCAGAACGCCGCGGCGAAGAGCGCCGCCACCAACACCCAGCCGCTGGCAGAAGGCATCCATGGCGCAACGATCCATGCCAGCGCCACGGCCAGCATGACCGAGGCGACATTGCGGGCGTCGCCAAAAATGAGCTGGAAGATTTTTCTCATGGACGCGCTCCCTGCGTGGCGAGTTGCGGCACGCGCAACTTGAAGCCGGACAGCCGCCCGGCCACCGCGTAAACCGTGAACAGCAACAGGAGCGTGGCATCGCCCAAGGGCCAGACCTTGGCTTCGTCGAGCAGGCCGCCCAGGCTCCAGAAGGTGCCGAAGGCGAGCAGGGCGCAGGCGACGGTGAACTTGAGAGTGTTCTCCGGCACTTGGGTCAGCGGCTTGCGCAGCACCAGACCCACAGCGATGACCGCCAGCAGCGCGGCCATGGCGCTGCCAGCGGCCTGGCGGTAGCTGATGGAGCGGCCCAGGGCCACGACCAGAAGCCAGACCTCCAGGCCTTCGAGCAGCACGCCTTTGAAGGCCACCGCCCAGGCGACGCGAGCCTCGGCATGGTCGATCTTTTCGCGCGTTTCGGCGAACTCTTTCGCTTCGTCGTGCAGCGTGGTGCGGCCGGCGTAGCGGCGGATGGCCTTCACGTACCAGCGCAGGCCGAACAGCAGCAGGAACAGGCCGATGGCGGCGCGGATGATGTTGATGTCGGCCTGCACCACGTCCAGCCCCGCGCCGGTCACGGCAATGAGCGCTGCGACCACGGCCAAGGCCGCAGCGGCGGCTCCGGCGGCGCGTGCCCAGCCGATGGACAGCGCCACCGCCAGCACGATGGTGAAGGCCTCCACCCACTCGACGGCGCAGGCCAGGAAGACGGCGGTCATCCCGCCCCATTGGGTTGTATTCATCCAGCCAGTTCCTCGGTTGTCGTCGTCGCGGGGTAAAGCAAAGCCTGCGCGGCGGCGATGCGCAGGGTGATGGTGCTGCCCGCCGCGGAGTGCAGAGCGCCGGGCAGCGCGTCCGGCAAGGACAGGCGCAGCGGCACGCCAGACAGGTCGATGCGCAGTTCGGCGTGTTCGCCCACGGCGAGGTGGCCGAGCACGCGCGCCTGCGCTGACCAGCATGGTGTGTCGACGTTCAAGTGGGCGTGTGGCAGATGCAGCGCCGAGGCGCGCAGGTAGAGGGTGTATTCGCCCTCGGGCTGCTCCGTCTGAATGGGGCTTGCGGCCACCACGCCCCAGGGGGCATGCAGCCGGCCTGCGCGCAGCGTCACCGGCCAGGCTCCAAGCGCGCCGGTGAAGCGCGCCACAAACGCCGTGGCGGGCTGGCGCAGCAGGTCGCGCGGGGCGCTCAGTTGCAGCAGGCGGCCTTGCGCCATCACGCCCACGCGATCCGCCAGGGCCAGCGCCTCGCGGTGGTCGTGGGTGATGTAGAGGGCGCTGATGCCATGCTCGCGCACCACGCGGCCAATCAGGTCGCGCAGCTCCTCACGCAAGCCCGCGTCGAGGTTGGAGAGTGGCTCGTCGCACAGCAAGAGCCGTGGTCGCACCGCCAGCGCACGCGCCAGCGCCACGCGCTGCTGCTGCCCGCCCGACAGGGCATGCGGATGGCGGTCAGTCAGGTCGGCCAGGCCCACGTCGGCCAGCATGGCAAGGGCGCGTGCGCGCGATGGCTCGCGCCCCAGACGGTGCAAAGGCAGCGCGACGTTGTCGAGTGCGCTCAAGTGGGGCCACAGCGCGTAATCCTGAAACACCATGCCCAGTTGCCGCTGTTCCGGCGGCAGGAAGGAGCCGTCCGCCGCGTCCACCACGGCGTCGCCCAGGCGCATGCTGCCGCCGTCGAGCCGCTCCAGCCCGGCGACCAGGCGCAGCAGCGTGGTCTTGCCCGACCCGGAAGGGCCGAGCAGGCAGAGGATTTCGCCTTCCTGCAATTGCAGGCTGACGTCGTGCAGCGCGATGGCCGCGCCGAAGCGCTTGCGCGCGGAGTCGATGTGCAGCAGCGTCATGGTTCAGGGGGTGCCGAGTTGTCGCCAGGCCACGGGGGTGAGGCGCAGATAGGCCCACCGCGCCAGCAGGGCAAAGGCCAGCAGCACGGCCATGCCCAGCA
Source organism: Pseudomonadota bacterium (assembly GCA_021783435.1). The sequence goes on from JAJXUC010000009.1 coordinate 54,582, forward strand.
CCTGCAGGCGGGCCTGCTGGTGCAACTGGAAACCGCCGGCGTATTGCAGCAGGGCGACTGCCAGCGGCGGGTGTCCTGCGGGGTAGAGCAGTTCGGAGGCGGGCAGCTCGAACGCAATCGACAGCACCGCCAGCAGCCAGGCGTAGAACAGCGGCCCGGCCAGAAGCGGCAGATGCACATGGCGCAGGGTTTGCGTGCGCGTCAGTCCATGCACCCGCGCGGCATCGGCCAGCGAGCGGTGCAACTGCGCCACCGGCCCCAGCAGCACGCGGCTGGTGGCCGGCACCGCCAGCGCCACATAGGCCATGCCCAGCAGCAAGCTGCCGCCATACAGCGGCGCGTAGGGCTGGTTGTAGGCCTGCAGGTAGGCGGCCGCCAGCACGATGAGCGGCAGCGCCATCATCGCCAGCAGGGTGACGTCGAGCATGCGGCCCACCCGCCCCGGGCGGGCAATCAGCCAGGCGATCGGCAGGGCGATGCACACGGTCAGGCTGGCCGCCACCAGCGCCAGTTGCAGCGAATAGCGGATGGCGGCAAGCAATGGAGGGAGCGAAGCGGCAATCTGCGCCCAACCGGCCTTCGGCCACGCCACGCCGAGCGCCGCGAAAGTGGGTAAAGCCAATGCAAACAAGGCCAGCGCCAAGAGCAAAGCGCCATGCAGCAGTTGGTGACTGGTTTGCAGCCGCACCCGCGCCGCAGGCCGGTGCTTGGCGCCCAGGGTTTGATGCTGGCGGGCGCGCCGCCCCACGCGACTCTGCAGCACCAGTGCGGGCAGCACCAGAGCCAGCAGCAGCCAGGACGTGGCCGCCGCCAAGGGGAAGTTCAGCGGCATGCCGTTCACCGCCTGATCGATGGCATACGTGCCCATGGTGAAGCCGCTGCTCGCTCCCAACGTGGCCACCACCGCAAAGTTGCGCAGCGACTCGGCGTAGGCCATGGCGAAGCCGGCGGCCAGTGCCGGCAGCAGCGCGGCCAGCCCCAGGCGCAGCCGCCACAGACGCGACAGGCCGTGCACCCGCGCGGCTTCCTGCAGCGCGGCGCTGCTGTGGCGCAGGCTGCCTTGCGCCACCAGAAACACATAGGGCACGACCTTGAGGGTCAGGGTGAGGATGATGCCCACCGGGCCCAGCAGCCGTTGCGCGGCGTGCAAGGCCATGGGCCACGCCGCCAGCGGGCCGATGGGCGCGGCCAGCAGCATCCAGCCCGAGGCGAGGAAAAAGTCCGGGAAGATGAGCAGCAGCCACGCCCCGGCTTCGATCCAGCCGCGTCCGCGCAGATCGGTGCGCTCGCGCAGCCAGGCCAACCACAGGCCGAAGGGCAGCGAAAGCACGCCCACGGTGAGCGCCACCCACAGCGAGTTCCACAGTGCATGCAATGCATAGCCGTGGAAGGCGTGGCGCAGCGGGGCAAGCGTTGGCCGCAGATCACCCTGCAGGACATGCGGCAGGAATGCCGTGAGCAAGAAGCCCAGCAGGGGATAGGCCCACAGCGCGGCAAAGGCCACGGTGGCCAGCAGCAAGCCGATACGCAAGGCCCCGCGGCCTCCAGCGGCGCGCGTGCCGCCGGGTGCGCGCATCGACAGCAAGGCGGGTTCGGGCCGCCAGCACAGCTCTGGATTGCGGGCAGTCATGGGCGTGGTGTTCAGCGCGCGCTCGGTGAAGGGTCAGCGGGCGATGTGCGCGGTGAACCAGTCGATCACTTGCGGCTCC
>JAJXUC010000092.1 GCA_021783435.1 Pseudomonadota bacterium
ACGAGTCGCTGATCATGCAGCAAAGCGACATCGGCGCCATCTCCAACTCGGTGAAGGACTGCCTGCGCTGCGGCAAGTGCAAGCCGGTGTGCGCCACCCACGTGCCGCGCGCCAACCTGCTCTATTCCCCGCGCAACAAGATCCTCGCCACCTCGCTGCTGGTCGAGGCCTTCCTGTACGAGGAACAGACCCGGCGCGGCGTGAGCCTCCACCACTGGGAGGAGTTCGAGGACGTGGCCGACCATTGCACGGTCTGCCACAAATGCCTGTCTCCCTGCCCGGTGGACATCGACTTCGGCGACGTGTCGATGAATATGCGCAACCTGCTGCGCAAGATGGGCCAGAAGAGCTTCAACCCTGTCAACGCGGCAGCCATGTTCTTTCTCAACGCCACCGACCCGCGCACCATCAAGACCGTGCGCGCCGGCATGATGCAGTGGGGCTTCAAGGCGCAGAACCTGGGCGTCAAGCTGCTGCGCGGCCTGGGCCGCAGGCAGACCGCCGCGCCGCCCGCCAGCACCGGCAAGCCGGCGCTGCGCGAGCAGGTCGTGCACTTCGTCAACAAGCCCATGCCCGGCGGGCTGCCGAAGAAGACGGCGCGCGCGCTGCTGGACATCGAGGACAAGGACTTCGTCCCCATCATCCGCAACCCCGCCGCCACCACGGTGGACAGCGAAGCGGTGTTCTACTTCCCCGGCTGCGGCTCCGAGCGCCTGTTTTCACAGGTTGGGCTGGCCACCCAGGCCATGCTCTGGCAAGTGGGCGTGCAGACCGTGCTGCCGCCCGGCTATCTGTGCTGCGGCTACCCGCAGCGCGGCTCGGGCCAGTACGACCGCGCCGAGAAGATCATCACCGACAACCGCGTGCTGTTCCACCGCGTGGCCAATACGCTGAACTACCTCGACATCAAGACCGTGGTGGTGAGCTGCGGCACCTGCTTCGACCAGCTGCAGGACTACGCCTTCGACAAGATCTTCCCCGGCTGCCGCATCGTCGACATCCACGAGTTCCTGCTCGAAAAAGGCGTGACCCTGCCCAACACCGGCACCGCCTACCTCTACCACGACCCCTGCCACACGCCGATGAAGCAGCAGGAGCCGATGAAGACCGTGCGCGCCCTGCTGGGCGACGGCGTGCGCAAGAGCGAGCGCTGCTGCGGCGAAAGCGGCACCCTGGGCGTGAGCCGTCCCGACATCGCCACCCAGGTGCGCTTCCGCAAGGAAGAGGAGCTGCGCGCCGACGAGGCCGCGCTGCGCGCGCAGGGTCACACCGGCGGCGTCAAGATCCTCACCTCCTGCCCGAGCTGCCTGCAGGGCCTGTCGCGCTACAAGAACGACCTGCAGCACGGGCTGCTCGAGGCCGACTACATCGTCATCGAAATGGCCCGCCACCTCCTCGGCGAGGACTGGATGCCGGCCTACGTCAAGGCTGCCAATGCGGGCGGCATCGAGCGCGTGCTGGTGTGATGGCGTCGCCACGCAGAGTTTGAATCCAATCCGGCGCGCCCGGCGTAAGGAGTTGCAAGGCCGCGGATTCGTGGCCTGTTGACCCAACCCCTTTCACCAAGGACACGACCATGGATGCTTCCACCACCGCCCGCCCCTCCACACCCGAACTCGGCCGCCGCAACTGGTTCAAGCAGGGCGGCCTGTTCGTCGCCGGCCTCACCGCCGCAGGCACGCTGGCGCTGCCCGCGCGCAGCTTCGCCGCGTCGATGTCGAACGACGACGACATCAAGATGCTCAACGTCGCGCTGGGCCTGGAGTACCAGGCCATCGCCGCCTACCAGGTGGGGGCCGAGTCGGGCCTGCTGCAAAAGCCGGTGCTGGCGGTCGCCGTGGCGTTCCAGGGCCAGCACAAGGCGCATGCCGGGGTGCTGGAGTCGACCATCCAGAAGCTGGGCGGCACGCCGGTGATGGCGATGAAACCGGCGGCCTACGGCTTCCCGACCGATCAGCTGAAGAACCAGGCCGACGTGCTGCGCTTCGCCGCCGGGCTGGAGAAGGGCGCCGCCAGCGCCTACCTGGGGACGGTGCCGCAGTTCCACAACCGCGACCTGGCCAAGGCCGCGGCCAGCATCCTGGGCGACGAGACCATGCACTGGGCCATTTTGCTCAACGCCCTGGGCGAGAACCCGGTGCCGGCGGCGTTCATCGCCTGAACCTTGCAGGGGGACCGGCCGAAGGCCCTGGCGGATACCGTTTCACGCCTTTGTCATGGCCGGTTTCACACTGCCTGCGCAAGCCGCAAGCCAGCCATTAAGATGCCGAAGCACCTCGGCGCCTGTGGCTGGTCCGGGTCCTTTGCCTCGCAGGGGGCTGCGCCGCATGGCGCCAAGGAACATGGCGCGCCAGCCCGCCGCGGCATGCCATACCAGCCACTTGCCTTGCCTTTTTCGATGCCCGATCTTGAAAAACTCCTGGCCTATACCGCCCTGGCCGACCAGCAGGCTTTCGCCGCGCTGTACCAGGCCACGCAGCGCCGCGCCTGGGCCATCTGCCTGCGCCTGCTGCGCGACCCGACCACGGCCGAAGACGTCATGCAGGACGCCTATGTGAAGGTCTGGCACCAGGCCGCCAGCTACCGGCCCGCGCAGGGTTCGGCGCAGGCCTGGCTGGCCGCCGTGGTGCGCAACACCTGCCTGGACAAACTGCGCGCGCTTGGGCGCGAGCCGGTGGAGAGCATGGATGCGATGGATGCGCCGGTCGATCCGGCCGACGCCGCGCCCGGCCCCGAGCAACTGCTGGAGCGCAGCATGTCGCACGGCGCGCTGGAGCGCTGTTTCGGCGCGCTCAAGCCGCAGCAGCGCGAACTGCTCACGCAAACCTATGTGATGGGCCATTCGCACCGCGAGCTGGCGTCGCAAAGCGGCATCGCGCTGGGCACGATCAAGACCGTCATTCGGCGCGCCGTCATCGCGCTGCGCGAATGCCTTGGCGAAGGGGCCGCATCATGATGAAGCGCTACGACCACCCCGAACTCATCGACCGGCTGACTGCCGACTACCTCACCGGCGGCATGAACCCGGCCGCGCGCCGCCGCTTCGAGACCCTGATGCAGGAGCGGCCCGCCGTGCTGCTGGCGATGCGGCGGTGGCGCCGCGAATTGAACGACGGCCTGCTTGGCGGGGACGCTCCCGCCGGCGTCTGGACGGCCGTGCGGCAGCGCATCGCCGGCGCGACGTCCGCCGCAGCGGGATCCGCGCCGGCGCCCCGCGGCTGGGCCAAGCGCACCTGGCAAGGACTGGCGCTGGGCATGGGCGTGCTGGCCGCCTCGCTGTTGATGTCGCTGGTCGCGGTGCTGCAGGAGCCGGGCCCGCCGCCGCCGGCGGCGGCGCAAATGGCCGCGCTGCTGCGCGGCCCCGACGGACATGCGGCGGTCATCACCGTGCACCAGGACCGGCTCGTGCTGACGGCGGTGGGCGCGGTTGCCGTGCCGAGCGGCAAGTCGTACGAATTGTGGATGCTCCCGGAGCATGGCAAGCCGCAAGCGGTGGGCGTGGTGCATCTGCGCACGTCCGAAACCCTGCAGCTTCCCGTGCCGGCGCTGGAGGCGCTGACCCAGGCCAAGGGCTTTGCGATCAGCGTGGAGCCTGCCGGCGGTTCTCCCACCGGGCAGCCGACCGGCCCCATCACCTACCAGGGCGGGGTGGTGGCGATATCCAACTACCAGCCCCCCCAGCCGCAGATCCTGCGCGGCCAGGGCGGTGGCGGGTTCTACGAATAACCGCGCCGCGCACCATGACGGCCGACGCGCAAGCGCAGGACTGCCCGCTGTGCTCCCGGGCTGGCGGACTGCCGGTGTGGGATGGCCGCTGGATGCGCCTGATCCGCGCCGAGGAGGCGCTGCATCCGGCCACCTATCGCCTGGTGTGGCAGACGCATGCGGCCGAGTTCACCGACCTGGACCCCTTGCAGCGCACCGTGTGCATGGACGCGGTGGCCCTGGTCGAGCGCGAGATGCGCACCGCGCTCGGCGCGCACAAGATCAATCTTGCCAGCCTGGGCAATGTCGTGCCGCACCTGCACTGGCATCTCGTCGCACGCTGGAACTGGGACGCGCATTGGCCGCAGCCGGTGTGGGCAGCGCCGCAGCGCGAGGCCGACGCCGCGCGCCTGGATGCGCTGCGTGCCGCGCTTCCGGCGCTGGATGCGCGCCTGCGCGCGGCATTGCTCGCACGCTTCGCCCCGCTTCCTGGAGCAGCGGAAGGTTCAGATCACTCTTGAATAACGCGGCGCCTGCAGCAGACTGGCGGCGTCGTGCAAGTGCCGGTCGAACTGCATGGCGATGACGCGCACGAGCAAGCGGCCCTGCGGGGTGACGCGCAGGGCCAGGCCTTCGCGCTGCAGCAGCCCCGCCTGCTCCAGCGGCTCCAGACGCTTGAGGTCGGCCGCGAAGTAAGCCTGGGCCTCGGGCACGCCGTGCCGCTGCGCGAGGTCCTGCAGGTCGAGCGCGAAATCGCACATCAGGCGCTGGATGGCGTCGCGGCGCACGAGATCGTCGTCGCCTAAGGTCAGGCCGCGATCGACCGGAAGCTCGCCCGCGGCGAGCGCGGCGCCATAGGCTTCCAGCGACTTGGCGTTCTGGATGTAGTGGCGCCCGAGCTTGGAAATGCCCGAGACGCCGAAGGCCAGCAGGTCGAGGTCGGCCTGGGTGGAATAGCCCTGGAAATTGCGGTGCAGCTGGCCTTCGCGCTGGGCCCGCGCCAGCTCGTCATCGGGCAGCGCGAAATGGTCCATGCCGATATAGACATAGCCGGCATGCGCCAGCCTGCGGATGGCCAGGCCCAGCAGCAACAGCTTGGCCTGCGGCTCGGGCAGGTCGGCCGCGTCGATGCGCCGTTGCGGCGTGAAGCGCTGCGGCAGATGCGCGTAGCTGTACAGCGCGACGCGGTCGGGGCGCAGATCGACCACCTGCTCCAGCGTGGCGGCGAAATTGAAGGCATTCTGGCGCGGCAAGCCGTAGATCAAGTCGATGCTGACCGAGGCGAAACCGTTGGCGCGCGCCGCCTGGATGACGTCCCGGGTCTCCTCCACGCTCTGGATGCGGTTGACCGCCTGCTGCACGGCGGGATCGAAATCCTGCACGCCAACGCTCATGCGGTTGAAGCCCAGCGCGGCCAGATGCGCGACGCGCTCCCTGCCAACCTTGCGCGGGTCGATCTCGATGGAGTACTCGCCCCCGGGTTGCAGGGCGAAATGCCGGTGCGTCATGTCCATCAGGCGCGTGACCTCCTGGTCGGCCAGGAATGTCGGCGTGCCGCCGCCCCAGTGCAGCTGGGTCACCGGCAGGCGCGCGCCCAGCAAGGAGGCCACGCGCTCCATTTCCTGCTCGACCTGATCGAGGTAAGGGCCGCTGCGCGCGTGGTTCTTGGTCGGGATCTTGTTGCAGCCGCAGTAGTAGCACAGGGTCTCGCAAAACGGGATATGCACGTAGAGCGACAGCGGCGTGGCGGTGGCCTGGCCGCGCTCGCGCAGGGCGGCGGCGTAGTCGGCGGCGCGGAAATCCGGGCGAAAGCGGTCGGCCGTGGGATAGGAGGTGTAGCGCGGACCGGCCACGTCGAAACGGCGGATGAGGTCGGGCTGGAAATCGAGATTCGCGGGCATCATGACTACGCACTATGCGGGTTCGCAATCGCCACGTCTTTGATCTAGCGCAACGAGAGCGAGAACACCTCCCTGGCAATAGGGGGGAATCGGCGTCATGCTGCAACGCAAAATCGCTCTAAGATGCCGGTTCTTTCCATTTCGGCCCGCAGTGCGGGAATCTTGCCGCGCCGGGTTTCACCTATGCAAAACAGCGAAATACAACACAAGGGTTCGATGGCTGCGCTCAGCCTGGGGGCTCTTGGGGTGGTGTATGGCGATATCGGCACGAGTCCGCTCTACGCCTTCAAGGAGGCTTTCAATCCCGCGCACGACCTCGGCTATAGCGCGCCCAATATTTATGGCGTACTGTCGCTCATCTTCTGGGCGCTGACCATCATCGTCACGGTGAAATACGTGATGCTGGCGCTACGCGCCGACAACCAGGGCGAGGGCGGCATCCTGGCGCTGATGGCCCTGGTGATGCGGCGCTATGCGCCGCGCACGCGCGGGCGCACGATCGCGGTGTCGCTCGGCCTGATCGGCGCCTCGATGTTCTACGGCGACAGCATCATCACGCCGGCCATCTCGGTGCTGTCGGCGATCGAGGGCACGACGGTGGCGACCCCCCTGCTGCACGATGCCGTGGTGCCGCTCACGGTGCTCATTCTCATCGGCCTGTTCCTGGTGCAAAAGCGCGGCACAGCGCTGGTCGGAGCCTACTTCGGCCCCGTCATGATGCTTTGGTTTGCTGTCTTGGGTGTGCTCGGATTGATGCAGATCGCGCGCAACCCCACGGTTCTGCTCGCCTTGAATCCATGGTGGGGCGTGGACATGTTCATCCGCGAGCCGGGGTTGGCCCTGTTCCTGCTCGGCGCCGTGTTCCTCACGCTGACGGGCGGCGAGGCGCTCTACGCCGACATGGGTCATTTCGGCCGCCAGCCCATCCGCAGGGCGTGGCTGGTCGTGGTGATGCCCGGCCTGTTGCTGAACTACTTCGGCCAGGGCGCGCTGGTGCTGGCGCATCCGGAGACGGTGAAGAACCCGTTCTTCTACCTCGCTCCCGATTGGGCGCTGTGGCCCCTGGTGATTCTGTCGGCCATGGCGACGGTCATTGCTTCGCAAGCGGTGATCTCGGGCGCCTATTCCATGACCACCCAGGCCATCAAGCTCGGTTATCTGCCGCGCATGAAGGTGCAGTTCACCAACGAGCGCAACCAAGGCCAGATCTACGTGCCATTCATCAACTGGATGCTGCTGATCTTCGTGGTCCTCCTGGTACTGGCCTTCCGCACCTCGGACAATCTGGCCGCGGCCTACGGCATCGCCGTCAACATCACCATGGTCACCACCACCATCTTTCTGTGGATGGTGGCGCCCAGGCGCTGGAATTGGGGCGTGCGGCGCACCAACCTGGTGTTCCTGCCCCTGGTGCTGGTCGAGACGCTGTTCCTCGCCTCCAATTCGCTGAAGATCGACCATGGCGGCTGGTTCCCGCTGGTGTTCGGCACAGCGGTCTACATCCTGCTGTCGACATGGAAACGCGGCCGCACCCTGCTCAAGCGCCAACTGCAGGAGCACGCGCTGAACCTCAAGGATTTCGTCCATAGCCTGTCCACCTACCCTCCCACGCGCGTGGAAGGCACGGCCATCTACCTCACGCCCGACGCCAACACCGTGCCGCACGCGCTGCTGCACAACCTCAAGCACAACAAGGTGCTGCACGAACGGGTGCTGTTCCTCTCGGCGCAAACGGCTGACGTGCCCCATGTGCCGCCCGAGCAGGGCGTGCAGCTCACCACCATGGAGGAGGGCATCTACCTGCTGCATGTGGAGTTTGGCTTCAAGGACGAGCCGGACATCCAGCGCCTGTTGAAAGAGTGCGAGCGCATGCACGGGCTTGAGTTCCACCTGATGGAGACCTCTTTTTTCCTGGCGCGCCAGACCATCATTCCCTCCAAGCTGCCCGGCATGGCCCCATGGCGCGAAGTGCTGTTCTCGTGGATGAGCCGCAACGCGCAAGAAGCCTCCGACTACTTCCGCATTCCGCCCAACCGGGTTGTGGAACTGGGCACGCAGATCGAGATCTGAGCCAAAAATTTCGCTCAGATGTGCCGAAATTCACGGCTTCGCCCAAGATTCATCCACCACCCGCTTGCAAACCGGCTCTTCGTCGGCATGATGGATGCATGACGGGGTTGACGCCGTCGTTCGCCATTGGAGGTGCATCATGTTTGCCGTTGCCGCCTACAAGTCCGTCTATGCCGTCGAGGATGTCGAGCGCAAGCTCAAGGGTTTGCAGCCCGAGGCTCACGACCAGCTCCGCCATACCTACGCGCGAATGATCGAGGCCGGCGGCCAGCGGCTGGCGATCAAACCCGCGGAGTTGCCCGACATGGGCACCCTCCACCAGGAGTTGCCCAACTTCGAGGAGCCGCTGGAGGACATTCGCCGCTCGGTGGCCCTCGCGGCCGACAGTCGCGACGCCATCGAGATCACGCCCATGCTGCTCCTGGGCGAGCCCGGCATCGGCAAGACCCACTTTGCGCGCCGCGTCGCCGAGCTTCTCGGCACGTCTTGGGCGCTCGCCCCGATGAATGCGCTGACAGCCGGGTGGATTCTCTCGGGCTCGTCGTCGCAATGGAAAGGCGCGCGCCCAGGCAAGGTGTTTGAGACCCTGGTCCAGGGCGAATTCGCCAACCCCGTGGTGGTCATCGACGAAATCGACAAGGCTGCTTCGGCTGCGCAATACGATCCGCTCGGCGCTCTCTACAGTTTGCTGGAGTTCGACACTGCGCGGCATTTCACCGACGAGTTCGCCGAAGTCCCCATCGATTGCAGCGCGGTGGTCTGGGTCGCCACGGCCAATGATGCCTCGGGCATCCCGGAACCCATTCTCAACCGGCTCAATGTCTACGAGATCGAACCCCCTGACGAAGCGGGCCTGCGCGCCATCGCGGCGCGTCTCTACAGCACGATCCGCGATGGCCACGACTGGGGCGCTGAATTCCCCGCCTCCTTGGATGACGACATCCTCGATTTTCTCGTGCAGTTCAAGCCCCGCGAATTGCGCCGCCTGATCACGGGCGCCTTCGGCGCGGCCAAGCTTGACGGGCGACGCACGCTACTGCGCCAGGACTTCATCCGCCACACCTCCAAACGCCATGCGCGCATGGGTTTCGTGCAATAGAAGACCGAACCGGAATGGCGGCGCCTTTCCTGAACCCTTTTTTCGATTGTGTGTGATGATATGCAGCTGTGCAAAATTGCTGCCCAGCCGCGTATTGCCCCGCGAGCGCGCCTTCCGATGATCCCGGCCCAAAAGGCCGGGCGCGTCGCGCGCCCACGCGCCACACCAGTCCCCGCCTTATGAATCTGATCAAACCCCTTGTTGCATTGCTGGCGATCGTCAATCCGCTGGGTGCCATTCCATTTTTTATCATGTTTACGGAGAATTTCACCGCAGAGCAGCGCAAAAGAACTATTTACATCAGCGCCTTCTCCGCGTTTCTGGTGATTGCAGTCAGCGCCCTGGTTGGCATCGAGTTGCTGCATTTCTTTGGTATTTCCCTGGCCTCTTTCCAGGTCGGGGGCGGCATGTTGCTACTCATCTCGTCGATCAGCATGCTGAATGCTCGGACCGGCGCGGTGCGCTCCACCCCGGAAGAGGTGGATGAAGCCGCTGCGCGCGCCAGCGTTGCCGTCGTTCCGCTGACCATTCCGCTCCTGACGGGACCCGCGACGATCAGTACGGTCATCATTTATGCCAACAAGGCACGGCACTGGACGGATCTGCTCGTGTTGGTGTCGTACGGGGTCGTCATTGCGTTGGCCGCCGCGCTGTCCTTTCGCGCCGCGGAGCGTATCGCTGGCTTTCTGGGTAAGACAGGCATCAATGTGATGACCCGCCTGATGGGGTTGATCCTGGCCGCGCTGTCCGTCGAGATGATGAGCGACGGCCTGCTCAAGCTATTTCCCGGGCTTGGGCGTTGAAACCATCGCTGCCCGGCATCACTTCCACGAATCAAGGGTTTCCCCGCGTGCGAAATCCTGATCCCCCCTCAATAATCTTGCGTATTCGCAATGCTTGCGCACAGATGTCCAAGGGTGAGCACTGAGGAGACAATCCAAGGGGATCACGGGTAACCGAAAAACCCCACAGCCATCAGCGGCAAATGCTGAAACCAGGCGCCTGAACTCTTGTTCCGGCGCCTTTTCTTTGTGCCTTGTGCGTCCCCTTGATCATTCGATCTGGCAGCCCCTGGCTATCCATTCTCCGCCCCGGCCATCCAGGTGCCATCCAGTTTGCGCGTGATCGCTGGCATCTCACGCCTGCCGTTTATTTTTTCAAGGACTCCTGCTGCATTTCGAGATAGGCCGTGTAGGCATTGAGGCGATTGGCAGCCTCGAATGCAGGCATCGATGCCCACGGACCCCAGTCGACCCGGGCATAGGCCTCGTCGAAGGAGAGCATGTCATTCGCGCCCTTGCCCATCGACGCCATCAAAAATTGCAGATAGGCCCGCGTCATCGCGATACCCGGCGTTGGGTCGCGTGAAGGCTGTCCATGGCCGGGAACGACCCAATCCGCTTGGAACGCCGTCATTTTGCCCAGCGTAGCGAGCCATCCCTTGAGATTGGCGCCGACGACATAAGGCACCCGCCCCTGGAAGAACAAATCGCCGGCAAACAGAACCCGGGGTTCCTGCACCCACAGCATGATGTCTTCGGCCGTATGCGCCGGGCCGGCGCCGAGGATCTTGAAATGGACTCCACCCAACTCGAAAGCATGATCTCCGTCAATCCACTTGTCGGCCGGAACGATGCGCTGCTTCTCGTCGACATCGGGATAGAGATCGCGCTGCCGCTGCTTCAACCTCTGCTGGATGAGGTCCGACGCGAGTTCCTGTTTTGCATGGGATTGGGCCCACACTTCTGCGCCCTGAGCCTTGAATGCCTGCAAACCGTAAAAGTGGTCGGCGTGATAGTGACTGATGATGACCAGCTTGATCGGTTGTCGGGTCACGCGACGGATGGCTTGCACCAAGGCCTCGCCGAGTGGCGCCGTGCCCAAACTGTCGAATACGACGACTCCCGCCTGGGTCACGACAAAGCCGGCATTCGCATTGAAACCCCGATTGGCTGAGCTCGCTGGCCCGCTGTCCCCAACGACAGCGTAGACATGCGCGGTCAGTTGCTTCAACGGCAGTGGCCCAAGAGCTTGCGCCACTGCCCCTGAAAGGCTGGACCATGCCCATAAGATGACCAGGACCCCGTGCTTCCATCGCCGTGACTTGTGTTGTGCGTTCGCTTCCATCGACTCACCCGACTCCTAATGTAACCAAGTGTAGGCGAGCCCTTGGCTTATGCCCTAGCTGCGACGCACAAAATGAAACGGGTGTTCCACGTGGAACACCCGTCAAAGTCGGTACTTCGATCTCGGCTGAAACGTTACTCAAATCATGGCGTCTTCGCCTCTTCGGGCGTTGTCTCCAACTTCGCGACGTGCGTCATGATGATCGTATCGGGCGTTTATGGCTCATGCGGCAAGGTTTCCTTGGGAAATTTTCCGGTCAAACCATTCATGAAAGCCGAAACAATCGGGTTCTTGACGCCGAGAGTATCAGCAAATTCTTTGCGGGTACCCAGGAATTTCCTCCAACGATCGACCACAGCCTTCCCATTCGGCATGTCCATTTCCATCGGATTCAACACGGGCCCCTTGGCCGGATTCTCTCAAGGAAACGTCGGGCCGTCCCCAAGTTTCCTTGCCCCGACGAGGCGCGGGGCGGCGTGCCGTCTCTGGGGCGATCAAGACTCTTCGCCCGCCCATCCCAGAACTGCACGGTGTTGAAGACGGCATTGAAAACCGTCAGGACATGGCGCGGCACGTCGACACGGCCCAAAACGCCGAAGGAAAAGAACAGGAGGCCATCGGTCCCGCTACTGGTCACCCGGTTGCAGGAGACGCAAGAAACGCTCGCAGTCAGAGATAAACGCGGATCAAAATACAGTTGCTTACCGGGCGCAATCTGCCGTGGCGGCATTGGATTGTTCTCTGGCACGGGAACTTGCGCCGGAAACTCCCCGGAAGGGAACACAGGACCCAACCCTGCGAGGCTGATGCCAGCCGCAAGCACGCCTTGAACCAAGGTTAACTCGATGACGGGGCGAAATGAAAGACATCGTGGTGCATTCATATCAAGACTCCATCAATAAGAATTGAACCACGAACTTATGCGCTCGCATCCAAAGCGGGCTTGATTCTGCATTTGTTAAATTTTTAAGGGCTCGAAAATGATGAAGGAAATCATCTCCGCAGTTCACCCATTTCATAGGGCCGCCAACCACAGGCCAACTTCGGCGCCCCAGCAGCTATGCCACCTCGAAAGAGGTGCATTTCAATGTTCCACGTGAAACATGAAGGCGGCTGACGCCTTGGCAGATCTACAATCATCGTGGTCAGAAGAGGTTCGAAGGATGGATTACCCAAAAATTTTCGATGTCATCGTCATTGGCGGAGGGCACGCCGGCACAGAGGCGGCCCTGGCCGCAGCGCGCCTGGGCGCCAAAACGCTCTTGCTCACACACAACATCGAAACCCTCGGGCAGATGTCCTGCAACCCATCCATCGGCGGCATTGGCAAGGGCCACCTGGTGAAAGAACTGGATGCCTTGGGCGGCGCGATGGCGATGGCCACCGATGAGGCCGGCATTCAATTTCGCGTGCTCAACGGCAGCAAGGGTCCCGCGGTCCGAGCAACCCGGGCCCAAGCCGATCGGATTCTTTACAAAGCGGCCATAAGACGCCGACTCGAAAATCAAACAGGCCTGTGGATCTTTCAACAGGGGGTCGATGATCTTCTACTCGAAACCACCGGACTCGCGGAGCGTGTTTGCGGCGCCGTCACGCAAAGCGGGATCCATTTCAGGGGCCTTGCCGTCGTCTTGACAGCAGGGACCTTTCTCAACGGCAAGATCCATATCGGCCTTGACCAGTACGCCGCCGGCCGCGCCGGAGATCCGCCCGCGACAACCCTCGGTCAACGCCTGAGAGAGCTGAAACTTCCACAAGGTCGCCTCAAAACGGGAACGCCTCCCCGGATCGATGGGCGCAGCATCGACTTCAGCAAAATGGAGGAGCAGCCCGGCGATCTCGATCCGGTGCCGGTCTTCAGTTTTCTCGGCCGGCCCGAACAGCATCCCGCGCAATTGCCATGCTGGATCACGCACACCAATGCCCAAACGCATGACATCATCCGACGCGGACTCGATCGCAGCCCGATGTATACAGGCGTGATCGAAGGCGTAGGCCCTCGTTACTGCCCCAGCATCGAAGACAAGATCCACCGCTTCGCGACGAAGGACGCACACCAAATCTTCCTCGAACCCGAAGGGCTCATCACGCATGAGTTCTACCCGAACGGCATTTCAACCAGCCTGCCGTTCGACGTCCAACTCGAACTCGTCCACTCGATTCGAGGCCTGGAGCAAGCCCATCTGTTACGTCCCGGTTACGCGATCGAATACGACTATTTCGACCCACGCGCGCTGAACAATTCACTGGAAACTAAGGCTATCGAAGGCCTGTTCTTCGCCGGCCAGATCAACGGCACGACAGGCTATGAGGAAGCCGCGGCGCAAGGCCTACTGGCCGGCGCCAATGCCGCGCTCAAGGTTCTCGGCCGCGAGCCCTGGTGTCCGCGGCGCGACAGCGCCTACCTTGGCGTGCTGGTGGACGATCTCATCACCAAGGGAGTCAGCGAACCTTATCGCATGTTTACCAGCCGGGCCGAGTACCGCCTGAGTCTGCGCGAAGACAACGCCGATTTGCGCCTCACCGAAGACGGCCGCCGCCTGGGCCTGGTCGACGATGTACGCTGGGAACACTTCTGCCGCAAGCGTGACGCGATCGAGCGCGAACGCCAGCGCCTACGCCTGACCTGGGTTCAGCCCGAAATTCTGCCGCCAGCCGAGGCGCTGCAACTCGTGGGGCAAGCCATCGAAAGGGAATACCGCCTGGAAGATTTGCTGCGCCGGCCGGAAGTCGACTACGCACGCCTGACAACGGCGCTGCAAGGGCGCTACGCACCTCCCGAACCCCTCACCCTCGAGCAGGCCGAACAGGTGCAAATCGGCGTGAAGTACGCGGGGTACATCGACCGACAGCAACTCGACGTCCAGCGCGCCGCCGACTACGAACAGCAGGCCCTGCCTGAGGACCTGGATTACCGCGCCGTGCGCGGCCTCTCGATCGAGGCGCAACAAAAGCTGGGCCGCGTCCGCCCGCAGACGCTGGGCCAGGCCTCGCGCATCTCGGGCGTGACGCCGGCGGCGATTTCCCTGCTGCTGGTTCACTTGCGCAAGAAACGCCTGCGCCCGGCCAGCACGCCGCAGCAGGCGGCATGAAAACCCGATCGAACGTGCAGCAAGAGTCCGCCCGATGAGCGCCCATCACACCGGAACTCCGCGCCAGGAGCGCGCGCCAAATACACGCGGCCATGGCGTGGCGGCCAGCGCTCCCGCGAGATCATCGCAGCTCGACCAACTGCTTGAGGCCTTGAAGCTGCAGGCCACACCGCAGCAGCGTGAGCAACTTCTGGCGTATCTCGACCTCCTGCAGCGCTGGAACCGCGTCTACAACCTCACGGCCGTGCGCGAACCGCAACACATGCTCACACTGCATCTGGCCGACTGTCTGGCGCTGCTGCCAGCCTTGGCCGAGCAAGCCCCTCGGAGACTGCTGGACGTGGGCTCCGGAGGCGGCCTGCCAGGACTCGTCCTGGCCATCATGCGGCCGGACATGCACGTCACGCTGAACGATG
>JAJXUC010000093.1 GCA_021783435.1 Pseudomonadota bacterium
TGCTGCAGGCCGTCGCCCGAAACATCCAGTCGTTGGCCGCCGGGAAGCATGACCTGCACCAGCTTGGTCGTGGCCGCCGTGACCACGGCGCAATACAGCCCTTCGGTCTCCGGACGGTCGCTGCAGGCGTCGTCGACCGCCTGCAGCCATGGCTCGGAGCCGTCGGGCGGATTGATATAAGCCTCCGGTCCGCGCCATGGCTGTCTCAGTTCATAGCGCATGACCCCGGCGTGCAGAGCGCTCCACGCCGCATGCTGATCGCGACTGATGATGGTCGTGACGACGTTGAATCCCCGCGTATAAGCCTGTTCGCCATAGCGCGCAAACATGGCCTGTCGAGCCATCTCGGCGACGTAGCCGGCATGCGCGGATGCCTCGGTTCGCGCTGCACGCAGGCCGAGCGGCGCGTTCTTGGCCTGTGCGTAGTCGTCCGGACTGATCCAGCCCAAGGCGCGCATGCGGGCGAGGACGTATTGCTGCCTGGATTTGGCGCGGGCCGGGTTGACGAAGGGGTTGTAGGCCGAAGGCGCCTTGGGCAAGCCGGCAAGCATGGCCGCTTGGGCGAGACTGAGTTGCGCAAGCGGTTTGCCGAAATAGGTCTGCGCCGCAGCGGAAAAACCGTAGGCATGCTGGCCAAGATAGATCTGGTTCATGTAAAGCTCCAGGATCTGGTCCTTGGTGAGTTCGCGCTCGATTTTCAATGCCAGGAGAACCTCGAAGAGCTTGCGCGTGAAGGTCTTTTCGCTGCTGAGATAAAAGTTGCGTGCAACCTGCATGGTGATGGTCGAGGCGCCCTGGCTTTTCGCCTTGTGGATATTCGCCAGGGCCGCGCGGGCAATGCCCGCCCAGTCGATGCCGCCGTGCTGATAGAAGCGATCGTCCTCCGTCGCCAGCACAGCCAGTTTCATGGTCTTCGGGATGCTGCCGATGGGCATGAAGTTGCGCCGCTCCTCGCCGAATTCGCCGAGCAGGACATGATCGGCCGAATACACCCGCAGCGGGAGTTTGGGGTGGTAATCCAGAAGCTGGTGGACGTCCGGCAGGCGAGGCCAGGCGAAAGCCAGCACCACGCCGACGAGCAGCGCCGCGGCAAGCGGCAGACCTACTGCGAGTGAGATCAGGCTGATCATCAGCCGCTGACCCCAGGAACGATTTTGTCCGCCCGCTTTTTTCTTGCGGGCATTGGCGCCCGGCGGGCCGGACGGAGAAGGAGGGGGCGGTGAAGTCGCCATGGGGCGGAGTGTCGGGAAAACCGTGGAAGAGGGATGCAAGGCCGAGGCGAAGAGGGTAACCCTTCGGCCGCCCACCGGCATGGTCGGGGCGTGGCGACGGCGCCTATTCGGACATGCACCGAACTCCGGACATGGGTCGAGCCTCGACAGTGCCCAATTGTAAAAATACTGTTCGAGAGGGCTGAATTTTCATGGGATGGTGCCGTATTGCCTTGAGTACACGTGGGCGTTTTGCAACGGATCGGCCATTGCTTCGGGAAAACCTGACAGGCAATCAAAGACTTGTTGTTAGGATTGAAAAAAATATTGAACTTCTGCCGTCATTCGTGTTGCGGCAGGCGGTTCTCAACGGGCTTTTTCAAGTTCCCACTCATTCAGGGGGTTGCGTTGTCCATATTCAGCAGCATGTTTCGCAAGCGCTATGCGCCGCTGATCGGCCTGGACATTAGCAGTTCCAGCGTCAAATTGGTCGAACTGGCGCTTGACGATCAAAACCGCTACACCTTGGTGCGCGCAGCCATCGAGCCCCTGGAAAAAGGCGCCATCACCGACGGCAACATCGAGAAGCACGATGACGTGGTCGATGCCGTGCGCAGATTGATCAAAAAAAGCGGGACCAAGACCAAGAACGTCGCTCTCGCCCTGCCGTCTTCGGCCGTCATCAGCAAGAAGATCGTGCTGCCCGGCGATTTGCGCGAAGAGGAGATCGAAGTCCAGGTCGAGACGGAGGCGAATCAATATATCCCGTTCGCCATCGAGGACGTGGCCCTGGATTTCAGCGTGCTGGGCCCCAGCCTCAACTCCCCGGGCGACCAAGAGGTTCTCATCGCCGCCTCGCGCCGCGACAAGGTGCTGGATCGCCAGACCATCGCCGAGGCGGCCGGGCTTAAGCCCCAGATCATCGACATCGACGCGTTCGCATCGCGCTTGGCCGCTGGAAGGCTGATCGAGCGCCTGCCGCGCGGCGGGCATGATCTGCTGGTGGCCTTGTTCGAGATCGGCGCATCCAGTACGTCGATGCAGGTGCTGCGTAACGGTGAAACCCTGTACGACCGCGACCAGACCTTCGGCGGCCAGCAGCTGACCCAGGCCATTGCGCGGCATTACGGCTTCTCGCAAGAAGAGGCCGAGGCCAAGAAGCGCAATGCCGACCTGCCTGACGACTATACCGCCCAGGTCTTGGAGCCTTTCATCGAGGGCATGGCGCAGGAACTGGCGCGCGCGCTGCAGTTCTTTTTTCGGGCCACGCCGAATAGCAAGGTCGACTACATCCTGCTGGCGGGCGGCACGGCGGCATTGCCCGGCCTGGTGGAAAAAATCACACAGCTCACCTCCACGGCCTGCGTGGTGCTCAACCCCTTCGAGGGGATGGCCATCGGCGATCAGGTCCGCGAGAAGAAGTTGCGCCTGCAGGCGCCGAGCTATCTCACCAGTTGCGGTCTGGCCATGCGCAGGTTCTTGCAATGAACATCGTCCTCATCAACCTGTTGCCTCACCGCGAGGCCAAGCGCAAGAAGCGCCGCGAGGCGTTTTATGTCGGCATCGTCATGTCCATGCTGGTGGGCCTGCTGCTGCTCGGCCTCGGCTTTACCGTGTTGAGCGCGATGATCGACCGTCAACAGTCGCGCAACGATTTCCTCCATGCGCAAATCGCCCAGCTCGACGTGCAGATCAAGGACATCGCCACGCTGCGCCAGGAGATTGAAAGCCTGCGCGCGCGGCAGCAGGCGGTCGAAAACCTGCAGTCCGACCGGAATCTGCCGGTCTATCTGTTCGACGATCTCACGCAAGACACCCCCACGGGCGTGCAAATCACCTCGATCAAGCAGGAAGGCCAGTCGGTGCTGCTGCAGGGTACGGCCCTGAGTCAGGAGCGGGTCGCCGATCTGTTGCGCAATCTGGCCGATGGCAAGGGCTGGCTCGAGAAGCCGGAACTCATCGAAATCCGGTCCGTCACGACCCAGATCTCCAAGGGCAACACGCAGACGGTGTCGGCCTTCCAGCTGCGCGCCACGCTCAAGCGCGCCACCCCTGCCCAAGCCGCCTCCGGCGCGGCCCCAGCAGGCAAGACCAACGTTGCGGGCTGAGGACAGCATGGCCAAATCCCTCAATATGCAGATTGATTTCGCGTCCCTGAAAGAGCGCATCGGCAGTCAATTCCGCGGGCTCAACCAGAACGATCCCGGCACGTGGCCGCCGTTGCCGCGCGCCACGGCGTACGCCGTGACGCTCATCGTGGCGCTGGCCGTGGGTTGGTATGCGTGGCTGTCCGGTGTGAAGGACCAGCTCAACCAGGCGCAGCAGCAGGAAGTGCAGTTGCGCGACGAGTACAAGAGCAAGCTGGCCCAGGCCGTGAGCCTGGATCTGCTCAAGGCGCAAAAGGCCCAGGTGCAGCAATACGTGCTGTTGCTGGAAAAGCAACTTCCGAGCAAGGCCGAGATGGATGCGCTGCTGTCCGACATCAACCAGGCGGGCATTGGCCGCGGCTTGCAGTTCGAGCTCTTCCGCCCGGGCCAGGTCGAGGTCAAGAACTATTACGCCGAACTCCCCATCACCATCAAGGTCAAGGGCAGCTACAACGACCTCGCCGCGTTTACGGCCGACGTTGCCAAGCTTTCGCGCATCGTCACGATCAACAACATCGCCATTTCCAGCCCGCCGGCCGGCAACCCTTCGGGCAAGCTGACCATGGACGCCACGGCCAAGACCTTCCGCTATCTCGATGCCGACGAGGTCGCCGCACAGCAAAAAGCCAAACGACCGGGAGGTAAGAAATGATCCGCCGCATCCCGGCTTTCCTGCCGCTGTTGCCGATCGCGCTTGTCTTGGCGGGTTGCGGAGGGCAACCGCACGAAGATCTGCGCGCGTGGATGGCACAGGAACGCGCCAAGCTGCATCCGCATGTGCAGCCCATCGAGGCGCCGAAGCCCTTCTTGCCGGCGACCTACGACCTGTCCGACCGGACCGACCCCTTCTCCCCGGCCAAGCTTGAAACGGGCGTTCGGCAGGAAATGAACAAGCTGAGCCCCGAGGTGCTGGCGCAGATGAATCGGCCCAAACAGCCCTTGGAGCAGTATTCACTGGACCAGATCCAGATGGTGGGCAGCTACAAGATCAAGGGCCAGGAGTACGCCCTGCTCAAGGCTGGCAATCTGCTGTACCGCGCACATGTCGGCGAGTACGCGGGGCAGCATTACGGGCGCATTACACAAATCGATGAAAGCCAGGTTGTTTTGCGGGAGCTGGTGCAGGACGCCGTTGGCGACTGGGTGGAACGCACCGCAACCCTTCAATTGCAGGAGAGCAGCAAATGATGTCCCTATCGCTTACCCGTGCAACGACATGGCTGGCGCGCGCCGCGGCAGGTCTGGCGCTGATGCTGGGCCTGACGGTCGTGGCTGCGGCGCAGGGTTCCAATGTGCTGCAAAGCGTGGGGGCCAGCAGCCAGGGCGGCGAAATCGTCGTCCAGCTTAATTTCGCCCAACCTCTGGCCGCTCCGCCAGCGGGCTTCACCATCGATCAGCCTGCCCGCATCGTGCTCGATTTCCCGGGGGTGACGTCCGGGCTGAGCCGCAGCGCGGTGAATTTCGATCAAGGCAATCTGCGCTCGGCCAATGTGGTGCAGGCCGAGGGCCGTTCGCGCGTGGTCCTCAATCTGCGCAGCTCGACCACCTACAAGACCGAAATCCAGGGCAAACGACTGCTCGTGCTCATCAACCCCACAGCCTCGGCGCCGCTGAATGCGTCGACCACGGCGGGTTCTGCGCTGTCGCAGCCGGTGCACTTCGCCGACAGCCTCAATACCCAGCAGCTGCCGCTGCAGAGTATCGATTTTCACCGCGGCGCGGGCGGCGCGGGCCAAGTCGTCGTCAACCTGCCCAACAACCAGGTCGGCGTCGACATCCACCAGCAGGGTCAGAACATCGTGGTCGATTTCCTCAAGGCCACGCTGCCCGCCGACCTGCGCCGCCGTCTGGACGTGGCCGATTTCGCCACGCCGGTGAAGACCATCACCACCTTCCAGATGGGCAACAACGTGCGCATGGTGGTCCAGCCCACGGGCAACTACCAGCAAAGCGCCTACCAGGCCGACAATAAATTCGTGCTGGAAGTGCGCCCCGAGGTGCCCAATCCCAATCAGCTGGTGCCGGGGAACGGCCCCGGCTATCACGGCCAGAAGCTGTCGCTCAACTTCCAGAACATCGACGTCCGTTCGCTGCTGCAGGTGTTCGCCGATTTCACGGGCCTCAACGTCGTGGTGAGCGATTCGGTGACCGGAAACCTTACTCTGCGCCTGAAGGACGTGCCCTGGGACCAGGCCCTGCACATCATCCTCCAGGCCAAGGGGCTGGGCGAACGCAAGGAGGGCAATGTGCTGTGGATCGCGCCGCGCGATGAAATTCTTGCCCGCGAAAAATCTGAACTCGAAGCCTCGAAATCCATCCGGGACCTCGAGCCCTTGAAATCCGAAACCTTCCAGCTCAACTACCAGAAGGCTGCCACGGTGGTGCAACTGCTCACCGGCGCCGCGGGCGGCGCGCAGCCTGGTGGCAGCGGGGCGGGCGTGGCCCCCATCCTTCCCGGCCTGCCCACGGCCGGTGCGCCCACCTCGCGCATCCTCTCGCCGCGCGGCACGGTGATCGCCGATCCGCGCACGAATCAGATTTTCGTCAACGATATTCCGTCCAAGCTCGAGGAAATCAGCGCACTCATCGCCAAGATCGACAAGCCGGTCCGCCAGGTCTTGATCGAGGCGCGCATCGTCGAGGCCACGGACCAGTTCGGGCGTAGCTTGGGTGCGAAACTGGGATATTACGATGCGCGAGGCCTCCAAGGTGGCGTTCCTGGTTTTGGCATTGGGGGAAGCACGAATAACCGTGTTGCTTTTACTGGCAATTACCTGGGGGTTGGCGAACAGACTGGTCAGGCTACAGTGACAGGCGGTTCATATATCCCAGATACCCAATTTGTGAATTTGCCAGCAACCACGATTGCTAATACGGTTCTTTCCGGTGTGGCGCCAGGGTCTGTTGCCATCAGTTTGTTCAATGCAGCGGCCAACCGTTTCATCAATCTCGAGCTTTCCGCACTCGAAGCAGATGGCAAGGGGAAAATCATTTCCTCGCCTCGCGTGATCACGGCTGATCTGAACAAGGCCACCATAGAACAGGGGACGGAGATTCCGTATCAGCAGGCAACATCCAGCGGCGCGACATCGGTGTCCTTCAAGAAGGCGGTCCTCAGCCTCGATGTCACGCCGCAGATCACGCCGGACGGCAACATCATCATGAATGTCGAGATCCACAAGGACAGCGTCGGGCAGAACACTGTGGCGGGTCCCGCGATCAACACCAACACGGTGACGACCCAGGTGCAGGTCGAGAACGGTGGAACGGTGGTGCTCGGCGGGATTTATTCGTCGCAGGAGCAGAACCAGACCGACAAGGTTCCTTTGCTTGGCGATATCCCCGTGCTCGGTTATCTGTTCAAGACCAACAGCAAGAGTATTCAGAAAGACGAACTGATGGTGTTTCTCACACCTAAAATTGTGACAGGCGCAGATTTGTCCCGATGATGGATGGATCGCCGCTGAATTTAAAAATATTCAAAATTTTGCCTCTACCTGTGCCATTGAATGGATTGAATAGCGATGAATAGCAAAATCAAGGCTTTATTCTGGGGTGGAACGATTGCCATAGCTGCAGTTTTGTCCGCTTGCGGAGGGGGGAGCGGTTCTGCCGGCACGCCCATTCTCGGCGCGAAGAATACCAATTCCTATACGCTCAGCGTGGCACCTAGTGGATCTGCGATTCCCTCGAGCCAAAATGTCGTTTTAACTTTTACGGCTAAGGATGCTTATGGGAATGGCATTCAGAATATGGGGGTTAGCTTTGCTTTTAATGTTGTTCCTTCGACAAGTGGCAGTTACTTTTCTTGCCTGACGGCATCAGGGCAACCCAATCCAGGCTACTCAGCTGTGACGGATAGTGCAGGCGTTGCGTCCGTACAGATCAAACCGGCGCCTCCGCTGCCATCTCCAACGACGATTCAGGCCGTTGCTTATGTTGTGCCCCCCGGAGCCTCGGCTCCCACAAGTTTTTCTACTGCAGCAGCTTATGCATTGGGTGGAATTCAATCGTTCGCTTATAGTGCGCCCTGACTCTTATATTGAATACATCAAGCTTGCCCAGCATTTTTCTCATCGGCCTCATGGGCGCCGGCAAGACCACGGTGGGCCGTGTGCTGGCGCAAAGGGTGGGGCTGCGGTTTCTTGACAGCGACCACGAAATCGAACGGCGGGAAGGCTGCACGATCGCGACGCTTTTCGCGCGCGAAGGCGAGCAAGGGTTCAGAGAGATCGAAGCGCGGGTGATCGAGGATCTGACCGAGCGGGACGGCATCGTGCTGGCCACCGGAGGCGGGGCCGTGTTGCGCGAGTCGAACCGGAAGGCCCTGCATGGCCGGGGCGTCGTGGTGTACCTGCGCGCGAGCCCGGACGAGCTTGCGCACCGCACGCGCAATGACCGCAGCCGCCCGCTGCTGCAGACAGCAGATCCGCGCACCAGGCTGCGGGAACTGTTTCGCCAGCGTGATCCCCTCTACCGGGAAACGGCGCATTTCACGATCGATACCGGCCGTCCCTCGGCTGCGATGCTGACCCATCTCGTTCTCACGCAGTTGGAACTCGCCGGAGTGGTGGATCCGTCTCGCGCCCCGGTGCAGCCCGGTTCACGCGAGCGGCCCGGGCGTGATTGACGCGCCATGAGGCCGCTCGGGGCACGCTGAACCGCTGGCCAGGCCGGAGCTGGGGTTGCCGCGCTCTTTCTACAATGGACGGGTTCCTCCACGAGCCCGCAGCACACCGCCATGACCACCGTTCGCGTCGAACTCGACCAGCGTGCCTACGACATTCGCATTGGCGCGGGCCTGCTGGGGCGCGATACCTTCGCCGACGTCGCGCAGCCCAAGGCCCGAGCGCTCATCGTCACCAATACCACCGTGGCGCCGTTGTATGCACAGGCTCTGCAGCAGGCCCTGGAGCCGCATTTTGCCGAGGTGCTGCAGTGCGTGCTGCCCGATGGCGAACAGTACAAGGATTGGCCGACGCTGAATCGGATTTTCGACGCCCTGCTCGAGCGCCAATGCGACCGCAAGACGACCTTGTTCGCGCTTGGCGGCGGCGTGATCGGTGACATGACGGGGTTCGCGGCAGCCTGCTACATGCGCGGCGTGCCCTTCGTGCAGGTGCCCACCACCTTGCTGGCGCAAGTGGATTCATCCGTCGGCGGCAAGACCGCGATCAACCACCCGCTCGGCAAGAACATGATCGGCGCGTTCTACCAGCCGCGGCTGGTGGTGGCCGACGTCGAGACCCTGCGGACCCTGCCGCCGCGCGAAGTATCCGCGGGGCTGGCCGAGATCATCAAGCACGGCGCGATCGCCGATGCCGAATTCTTCGGCTGGCTCGAAACCCATATGGAGCGCCTGCGCGCCCTGGAACACGATGCCGTGGTGCACGCCGTGCGCCGCAGCTGCGAGATCAAGGCGGCCGTCGTGGCGCAGGACGAAACCGAAAGCGGACTGCGCGCGATACTGAATTTCGGCCACACCTTCGGTCACGCGATCGAGGCCGGCATGGGCTATGGGCAATGGCTGCATGGCGAGGCCGTGGGCGCAGGCATGGTGATCGCGGCCGGCGTCTCGGAGCGCCTGGGCTTGCTGGACCCCGCTTCTGCCGTGCGTTTGCAGGAACTCGTGCGTCGCGCGGGTTTGCCGGTCGAGGCGCCGGCGCTGCCTTTGCAGCGCTATCTCGATCTCATGCAGGTGGACAAGAAGAACGATGCCGGCAACGTGCGTTTCGTCCTTTTGCAGGGCCTGGGCGGTGCCGTGCTGCGCGCGGCGCCGCAGGACCTGGTGACTTCCAGCCTGTTGGCGCACGGTGCCATTCGAGATGCGTCGCCCGCCATGTCCGGGCCCGGCTCGCCCGCAAGCCGCACCGCAGGCAGCCTTGCCGCCTGAACCGAGCCACCTCGGGCCCGACCAGCACGCACCGATGCCGAGCATGCGAGGCACGCCCAGCCACGAATCATGGCTGGCTCCCTACGCCTGCAGCGCCAGCACGTCGGGCGGGCGGCGCCAGGCCGAGCCGCCGCCGCGAGACCGCACGGAATACCAGCGGGATCGCGACCGCATCATTCATTGCAGCGCCTTTCGCCGCCTCGAATACAAGACCCAGGTCTTTCTCAACCACGAAGGCGATCTTTTCCGCACTCGCCTGACCCACACCCTCGAGGTGGCGCAAATCGCCAGGTCGATCGCCAGGGCGCTGCGCCTGAACGAGGACCTGACCGAGGCCATCGCCCTGGCGCATGACCTCGGCCATACCCCTTTCGGCCACGCCGGGCAGGATGCGCTCGGCGCCTGCATGCGCGGCGCGGACCCGCATGGCGGCGGCTTCGAGCACAACCTGCAGTCGTTGCGGGTGGTCGATCGGCTCGAGGAGCGCTACGCCGCGTTCGACGGCCTCAATCTGTGCTTCGAAACCCGCGAGGGCATTCTGAAGCACTGCTCGCGGCGCAACGCGGAGCGCCTGGGCGACGTCGGCGCGCGCTTCCTCCGTGGCGGTCAACCCAGCCTGGAGGCGCAGGTGGCGAACCTGGCCGACGAAATCGCCTACAACAACCACGACATCGACGACGGCCTGCGTTCGGGACTGCTGCATCTGGAACAGTTGGAAGACATCGATTTCTTCGGCGGCCACTTGGACGCCGTACGCGCGGCCTACCCCGGGCTGGGGCAAAAGCGGCTGGTGTCCGAAACCATTCGCCGCATGATTTCCACGCTGATCGCCGATTTGATCGCGCAAACCCAGGCGCGCATCGACGAGGCGCAAGTGTGCAGCCCGGCTGAGGTGCGCGCCAGCCCGCCGCTCGTGGCGTTCAGCGCGCCCGTGCGCGAGCAACTCACGCGTCTGCAGCAGTTCCTGCGCCAGGCGCTTTATCGCCATCCCCAGGTGTTGCACTCCACCACCAAGGCGGCGCGGGTTCTGCGCGAGCTATTCACGGCCTATGTCGACGAGCCGCGCCTGTTGCCGGCCGACCACCAGCGCGACCGCCAAGGCGGACAGCTGCGGGGCATCGCCGATTACATTGCCGGCATGACCGACCGTTACGCCATCAAGGAATACCGCAGACTGTTTTCCGTGCACGACTGGTCGTAGGGGAGCGCGCGGGGCCGGAAAGACATGTTGCGTGCCGGCTACAACGCCTGCGCGATGCGTGTCAAGTCGCTCCTCTCGAATACCCCAGGCAAACAATGCCCATACACCAAGTGCCTATGCATTGATTGTCTAGGCAATAAGATGGCGGCATGAACAGTCCGACATCACCCCAGGCGCCCGCATCCGCCCCCGAGGCGCAGACCCGCTTTTATGACGGATCGAGTTACAGCAAGGAGAACTCGGTCGGATTCGCGATGAAGCGCTGCCTGTCTCTGCTGGTGCGCAATCTGGAGGCCCGCATGCAGGCGCTGGATTTGACGGGCATGCAGTGGCAGCCGCTGCTCCAGGTGCTGTATGGCTGCGATACCGTGGCCGCATGCGCCCGGGAGTCGCACACCGATGCCGGCGCCATGACCCGCATGCTGGACCGTCTCGAAGCCAAAGGACTCCTGGCGCGCGAACGCAGCACGGTGGACCGCCGCGTCGTCAACCTCGCGCTGACCCCCAGGGGCCACGAGGTGGCCAAGCAGATTCCCGATGTGCTGGCCGACATTCTCAACCAGCATCTCCAGGGCTTTACGCCGCAGGAATTTCGCACCCTGCTCGGCCTGCTGCAGCGTTTTGCCGACAACGGCGAGGCATTGGCCGCGGCCAACAGCGCGCATCCGGGCGCGGAGCCACCCGCGCCGGTCAGCGGGGACGCAGAGTCCTGAAACATCGCCATCCACCATGACCACAACCCTGACCAAGAACTTGACTGCCGCTGCCTGCGTGCGGCCCGCGCGTCGTCTCCAGGGGCGCCGCTACGCGCTGCTGCTGGCGAGCCTGCTGCTCGCCGGGTGCGCCAGCCAGGGGGCCGTGCAGCCCACGGCGCAAGCTGTGCAGCCGGCCCGGCTGGGCCTGGCCGGCGGGCCGGCCGAGTTCCCGCGCGACAACTGGTGGACCCAGTTCGACGACCCGCAACTGAACCGTCTCATCGCCCAGGCGCTGGCCGACAATCCGTCGCTGCAGGAAGCCCAGGCGAGGCTGCGGCAGGCGCAGGCGGCAGTGGGCGTGGCGCAAAGCAGCCTCGAGCCCAAGCTGGGCGCGGCGGTGAACTCCACGCGCCAGCGCTTCAGCGAAAACGACATCTATCCCCCGCCGCTGGGTGGTGGCATCTACACCGAGAACCAGGCCCTGCTGCAGGGCAGCTACGAGCTGGATTTCTTCGGCCTTCACCGTGCCCAGCTGCAGGCCTCCATCGGCCAGGCGCGGGCTTCGCAGGCCCAGGCCCAGGCCGCGCGGGTGCTGCTCGCGGCCAACGTCGCCAGCGGCTACTTCAACCTCGCCAAGCTGGATGCCCAGCGCGCCGTGCTGGAGCGCACGCTGGCGCAGCGCCGGCATATCGAGAAACTGGTGGGGGACCGCGTGCGCGCCGGGCTGGAAACCAGTCTGCAGCAACGCCAGGCCCAAGCCGAAATTCCCCAGATCCAGCTGCAGATCGAACAGAACGCGCAGGCCCAGGCCGAAGCTCGCCACGCGCTGGCGGCGCTGCTGGGCCAGGGGCCGCAGGTGACGGCTTCGCTGTCCCCGAGCTTGCGCGCGCTACCGATGCCCGCATTGCCCACGGACATTCCGGCCGCGCTCATCGGCCGCCGCGCCGACGTGGTGGCCGCGCGCTGGCAGGCGCAATCGGCCCTGGCCGGCGTGAAGGCGGCGCGCGCTGCGTTTTACCCCAATATCAGCCTGACGGCCTTCGCCGGTTATACCGCGCTCGGCTTCAGCCAGTTCCTGGCCGCCGGAAGCCGCGCTTACGGTGTCGGGCCGGCGCTGACCCTGCCGATTTTCGAGGGCGGCAAGCTGCGCGCCAACCTGCGCGGGCAGGTGGCTGGGGCGGACGCAGCGATCGACCTCTACAACGCCACCCTGGTGAATGCGGTGCGCGAAGTGGCCGACGCGCTGAGCAGCAGACGCTCGCTGCAGAAGCAACTGGCGCAGCAGCACGAGGCCTTGACCCTGGCCGAGGATGCCTACGCATTGGCGCAACAGCGCTATCGCGCAGGATTGAGCAACGATCTCAGCGTGCTGAGCACCGAGAACGCCGTGCTGCAACTCAGGCAGGCCGGCGTGAACCTCAAGGCCCAGGCGCTGCTTGACGATGTGGCCCTGATCCGCGCCCTGGGCGGCGGCTACGCGGCGCCCCAGCTTCCCGCACTTCCGGGTGACGGCGCGGCGGCGACGGCGGCCACGGCGAGCGGTGGCGCGACACGGCCTTCATCCATGCGCTGACATCGCACCCAAGACAACACCATTCCGGAACATCCATGAGCGCCAATCCGCAAAACCAAGCCCAGAACCCAACGCCGATGCCCGGCAACGGCAACGGGAAAGCCGCCAAACGCCGCCGCGCCATGCTCAGCGCGATCACCGTGTTCGTCATCGCCGGTGTCGCCTACGGCGGCTACCACTACTGGCTGTCGCTGCACGAAGTGAGTTCCGACGATGCCTATGTCGGCGGCAATCTGGTCCAGATCACGCCGCAGGTCGGCGGTACCGTGACCGCCATCGATGCCGACGACACGCAAATGGTGCAGGCCGGGCAGGCCCTGGTTCAACTCGACGGCGCCGACACCCGCGTGGCGCTGCAGCAGGCCGAGGCCCAGCTCGCCCAGGCCGTGCGCGCCGTGCGCGTGACCTATGCGCAGACCTCGGCCCTGCAAGCGCAGGTCGCGGTCAGGCGCACCGACGTGGCTACCGCCCAGGCCAGCTTGGCCAAAGCCGAGGACGCCTTGCGCCGCCGCCAGGAGTTGGCCGGCACCGGCGCCGTGGGGGCGGAGGAACTGCGCCAGGCGCAGATCGCCGTCCAGGCCGCCAAGAGCGCCTTGCTGACCGCGCAAGCCGGAGTGCGCGCGGCGCAGGCCGAGGTGGCCGCCAGCGAAGCGCAGACGGCAGGCATCGTGCTGGCGGGCAACCCCGCTGTGCGCTTGGCCGCGGCCCATGTGCGCGAGGCCTACCTGGCCTATGAGCGCACGACCATTCCGGCGCCCGTGACCGGGGTGGTGGCGCGGCGCACGGTGCAGCTCGGCCAGCGCGTGGCCCCCGGCATGCCGCTGATGAGCGTGGTGCCGCTGAACGATGTCTGGGTCGACGCCAACTTCAAGGAAACCCAGCTGCGCGAACTGCGCATCGGTCAGCCCGCCAGCGTGGTGGCCGACATCTACGGCAGCAAGGTGACGTACGCCGGCAAGGTGGTCGGTATCTCGGCCGGCAGTGGCGCGGCATTCGCCCTGCTGCCGGCGCAGAACGCGACCGGCAACTGGATCAAGGTGGTGCAGCGCGTGCCGGTGCGCATCGCCCTCGATGCGGCGCAGGTCGCCAAGTACCCGCTGCGCGTGGGGCTGTCCACCGAGGTGACAGTCAACATCACCGATCACAAGGGCCCGCTGGTGGTGGACGAGCCGCCGCGCCAGCCTGCCGCGAAGACCGATGTGTACGCCGCCAACTGGGCCAAGGCCGATGCGTTGGTGGATCACATCATCGCGGCCAATACCGGCGGCATGCCGCGCGGCCAGATCGGTTTACCCGGCTCGTCTGCGCGGCACGACTGAGGCCCGCCGCACCATGGCTGACATCACCACCCTCGAGGAGGCTGCGGCAGGCGCGACGCCCGAACCCGCTGCCGTCCCGAAGCAGGCCGCGCATCTCACGCCGCTGACCGGCGGCGCCCTGGTGCTGGGCACGATCGCGCTCAGCCTGGCCACGTTCATGAACGTGCTCGACACGTCGATCGCCAACGTGTCGATTCCGGCCATTGCCGGCGACCTTGGGGTGAGTTCCTCGCAGGGCACCTGGGTCATCACCTCCTTCGGCGTGGCCAACGCGATTGCCGTGCCGCTCACCGGTTTTCTCACCCAGCGTTTCGGCGCGGTGAAGGTATTCCTCAGCAGCATCCTG
>JAJXUC010000229.1 GCA_021783435.1 Pseudomonadota bacterium
GTGAATAGGGTTACTAAGTGTAAATACTGGTGCATTGTCTGACATCAGGTTGCCAGCGGACATTCTGGGGGGAACAATCTGCAACAACTGCCCATGGCTCAGCGCGCCAACACCCATTGGGGCCGAACCGAGATTCGGGCACGAGAAAACTAGGCACCCAGACCACGCCGGCCTTTCGAGCCGCCATCAGGAGACTTCATTGAACCCTTCGACCGCCTTGCCCGCGGGCATCGTTTTCACGCAACCGCTCACGCCCATTGCGGGCTCGCTACTGTTGTCCTTTCTGGTCGCGGCGATTCCCATCGCCGTGGCCCTGATCATGCTTGGCGTGCTGCGCCGGCCCGCCTGGCAGGCCTCGCTGGCCGGGCTGGTCACGGGCCTGGTCATTGCCGTCGGGGCCTGGGGCATGCCGGTCGGCCTAGCCCTCAACTCGGTGGCCGCGGGCATGGCGCTGGCGTTGATGCCGGTGATGTGGATCGTGTTCAATGCCTTGTTGCTCTACAACGTGGCCGTGAAGTCGGGTCGTTTCGAGCAGTTCCGGCAATGGATGCTCGATCACCTGCCGGACGACCGCCGCCTGGTGCTGCTGGTGGTGGCGTTTTCCTTCGGCTGCCTGCTGGAGGGGATCTCGGGTTTCGGCACGCCGGTGGCCATCACCAGCGCGCTGCTCATCGGCCTCGGTTTTCCGGCCCTCGAGGCCCTGACCTACACCCTGATCTTCAACACCGCTCCGGTGGCTTTCGGCGCCCTGGGCGTGCCCATCACGGTGCTGGGCGCCGTCACCAGCATGCACCCGGACACGCTGGGGGCGATGGTGGGGCGGCAATTGCCGTTCTTCGCGTTCCTGCTGCCGTTCTACGTGGTGGGGCTGTATGGCGGGGTCAAGTCCATCGCCAAGCTGTGGCCGGCCCTGGTGGTGTCGGGCGGCAGCTTCGCGCTCACCCAGTTCGCCACCTCCAACTTCATCAGCTACCAACTTACCGACGTGCTGGCCTCGCTGGTGTCGCTGATCGTCACGGTGGGTTTCCTGAAGGTCTGGAAGCCGGAGCCGGACCCCGCCTACACCGTGGTGCGCAGCCAGGCGCAGGCCAGTGGCGCGCAGCGCGTGGGCTATGGCGGCTGGATGCCGTGGGTGGTGGTCTCGGTGGTGGTGATCGTTTGGGTCAATCTCAAGCTGTTCACCATCGGCGAGGCCAAGGTGCTGTGGCCCGGGCTCGACAAGGCGGTCTTCATCAGTCTCTATAAAAAGCCTTACGTGGCGCTGTGGGATTTCCAGCCCATGGGGACCGGCACGGCCATCCTGCTGGCGGCCATCATCACCGCCGCATGGACCCGCACATCGGTGGCGGATTTCTTCGGCTGCGTCTGGAAGACCTGGGTGCAGACCCGCATCGCCATCATCACGGTGATGATGATCGTCGGCCTGGCCTTCCTGCTGAACTACTCGGGCATGAGCTACACCCTGGGGCTGGGCGTGGCGTCCGCCGGCGCGCTGTTCCCGCTGGTCTCGGCCTTCCTGGGCTGGATTGCGGTGTTTCTTTCCGGCAGCGACACCTCCGGCAATGCCCTGTTCGGCAACCTGCAGGTGGTGGCGGCCAAACAGCTGGGCCTCGACCCGGTGCTGATGGCGGCGACGAATTCCTCCGGTGGCGTGATGGGCAAGATGATCTCGCCGCAAAACATCGCCACCGGCGTGTCCACCACCGAACTCAAGGGCAAGGAAGGCCTGGTGTTCGCCCGCACCTTCTGGCACAGCGTGTTTCTCACGGCGCTGCTGGGAATCCTGGTGGTGTTGCAGCAGCATGTGATGCCCTGGATGATCCCCGCCCTGCCGACGCTGCATCACTGAGATGGGCGCCGGTTTGCCGGCGCCCGGCGGGTCCGTGCTTCGGCCGGGTGGCGCCACGCGCGGGGTGGGCCGCTTGGCGGCGCGGATCGCGCAACGCAACCCGCGCAAGGAGAGTCGGCATGACGGACAAGGCGCAGGCGAAGGCCTCGGCGGAGATCATCGATGGCTGGCAATGCATCGGATGCGGCAAGATCGACGTGGATCGGCCTTGCCTTGGCGTCTGCCAGGACCGGCGCGTCAGGCTGGTTTACGCCGAGGATTACCTAGCCTTGGCGGCCAGGCTGGATCATCTGGAAGCGCGCAACAAGCGGCTGGAATCCCTGGCCAGGCGGGTCAAGCTGGCCAAGCCCAAGCCCTCGGCGTGGGAGCACTCCTACCGCGCGCTGCAGGAAGAGGCCATCCGTGTTCTGGCCGAGGACGATAGGCGTTCATGATGCCGGGCTTCAAAACCGGACCGGTGCGTCGTTGAAATCAGCCTGACCGCGCCGCCGCTGCGGCAATGTCGAGCGCGCGCAGCCGCAGGGCCGGGTCGAAGACGTCGCACACCAGCATGAATTCGTCGGCCTGGGTCGCCTCGGCCAAGGCGGCAAAGCCTTGGCGTACCGTGGCGGGACCGCCGATCACCGCGGCAGCCAGGAAGTCGGCGATGGCGGCGCGCTCCTGCGGCGGCAAGCGGGTCAGGAAATCCTGAGACGGCGGCTGCAGGCGGCGCCGTTCGCCCCGCAGAATGCCAAGAACGCGCTGGTAGGTGCTGCTGGCGAGGTATTCGGCTTCATCGTCGGTGGGGGCCGCGATCAGCGGCACGCCGATCATCACGTAAGGCTTGTCGAGCACGCTGGAAGGCTGAAAGCGCTGCCGGTAGAGCGCGATCGCCTGCAGTAAAAGACGCGGCGCGAAGTGCGACGCGAAGGCATAGGGCAACCCGCGCGCGGCCGCCAGCTGGGCGGAAAACAGGCTGGAACCCAGCAGCCAGATGGGGACGTTGGTCCCTGCCCCCGGCGTGGCCACCAGGCGCTGGCCGGGCTGCGCCGGGCCGAGCAGATGCTGGAGTTCGGCCACATCGCGCGGGAAGTCGTCTTCGGTTTCCACCCGGTCGCGGCGCAAGGCGCGCATGGTCAGCCCGTCGGTTCCCGGGGCACGGCCCAGGCCGAGATCGATGCGGCCTGGATACAGCTCGGCCAGGGTGCCGAACGCTTCCGCGACGACCAGCGGCGCGTGGTTCGGCAACATGATGCCGCCCGAGCCGACCCGGATCTGCCGGGTGCCGCCGGCGATATGGCCGACCAGCACCGCGGTGGCGGAACTCGCGATGCCGGGTATGTTGTGATGCTCGGCCAGCCAGTAGCGCTTGAAGCCCAGCGAT
>JAJXUC010000094.1 GCA_021783435.1 Pseudomonadota bacterium
TGGCCGAGGGCCTGGCGCTGCTCGGCGCGGCAGGCATCATGCTGACCCATCTGTTGCGCTGGAAACCCTGGCGCGTGCTGCGCCAGCCGCTGCTGTGGATTTTGTATCTCGGCTATGCGGGCCTGGCCGGCGGCCTGGCGGCGCGCGGAGCGCAGGCGCTTGGCGCGCCCGTCCCCGACTCGCTCTGGATCCACCTCCTCGCCGTCTGCGGCTTCGCGGTGTTGATCCTCGGCATGGTCACCCGCACCTCCCTGGGCCATCTGGGGCGGGCACTGCGCCTGGACCGTTGGTCCCTGCTGAGCTATGGGCTGCTGCTGGCCGCTGCGGTGCTTCGCCTCTTGGCTTTCGTGCCATGGCCGGCGCAAGTCGCGGCCTTGCAGGCGTCCGCCGTGCTGTGGGCGCTGGCTTGCTGGGTGTTCGTGCTGCGCTATCTGCCCTGGCTGGTGCGGCCCCGCGCCGACCGCCCGCCTGCAGCCGGCATCGGGGGCAGACGGGGCCCGGCCCGAGGTTGACATGACATTCGTGGTCACCGAAGCTTGCATCCAGTGCAAGTACACCGACTGCGTGGCCGTGTGCCCCGTGGACGCGTTCCGCGAGGGCGCGAACATGCTGGTGATCGACCCGCGCGACTGCATCGACTGCAATCTATGCGTGCCGGAGTGCCCCGTGGACGCTATCCATCCCGAGCACGAGGTCCCGGCGGAGCAGCAGGCGTTCATCGCGCTCAACGCCGAACTGGCGCGCAGCTGGCCGGTGATCACGCGGGTCAAGGCCGCACCGGCGGATGCCGATGCATGGGCCGGGGTGCAGCGCAAGCGGCAGTTGCTGGACCGGTCCCCGTCGCGCTGATCACCCATCATCGCGCCTGTCTTGGCGCTGCCTCGTCCCCGCTGCAAAAGCCGTGGCAGACGCCTGCTTCATCCTCATCCGGAGTTGCCATGCTGCTTGAATCCCTGCTCGCCTACGCCCACATCTCCGCCATCCTCTTGCTGGCGGTGTTCCTCACGAGCAAGACGGCATTGATGCGCTCTGAGTCGATCGACGGCCGCAAGCCCGTCGTCGATCGGCTCCTGCGCCTGGACATCTGGCTTTGGGGGAGCTTCTGCGCCGTGGGTGCAACCGGGCTTGCCGCCATGGTTTGGGGTGCCAAGGGATGGGACTGGACCGTGGCCAACCCGCTGCTCTGGATCAAGGTGGGGCTTTTCTTGCTGATGGTGGGCATGTCGATTCGCGCAAGCCTGACGCTGCGCCAGTGGGCGCGGGAGTGCAGGCTGGGTGGGCATTTCCCGTCGGATGATGCGATCCGTCGTCAACGACGCTGGCTGATGTGGCAGTCGCATGTCATGGTTCTGCTCCCGCTATTCGGCGCCTTGTTGGCCTATGGGTTTTGAGCCCCACCCCGGCCCAGCTCACCGACTGCCCCCTGTGACGGGCGCGGCAACCCGGGACAGTCCGGCGCCTGCCGGAGCGTGCCGAGCCCGCGGCACAAGGCTCATGACACGAAATACATCGTGTAAAACTATTCACAAATAGTTACAAATACATCTGATCTGGCGCAAAAAGATTCATAAGGTATTCCTTATATTCAATCCCTGCTGGGCATCCCGAGCCGAGCGCCCATCCCTGCCAAAACTCAGAGGAGAAAACTGTGCCAGAAGAACACCCTTATGAATCCATGCCCGTGCTCGGATCCGATGGACGTCCCATCGCACAAGCGGATCTGCCCATGCCCGACATGCATTTCGCCCGGCCCATGGGTGCCTGGGTGATCGTCGGCGCCTTGTTCATCGTCGTGGTCGGTCTTTGGGCTGCCGTGGCGACTTACTTTTCCATCCATGCATGAGGTGAACCCATGACGACATCTGGCCCTGATGCATTCGAGAACAGATTCCACCATGTCGCATTGCGACACGAGCGGGCGTGGATTTTCATCGCCGTCGCTTTGATCTCCGTGCTGTTCATCGTGGCGGTGTACTTCGTGGTGCACGACTACGGACTGGTGGCCAAGACCACGAAGTTCTACAGCAACCCTGATACACCGGCGACATTGGCCGATTTTCAGGGTTCCGGCATCAAGCAGACCGGACCCAGGAGCTACAACGTCTATGAGATGGGCCGCGCATGGAGCTGGACTCCGGGCACAGCGACGCCGATCACCCTGCCTGCCGGCTCGCATGTCACGTTTTACGTGACCAGCGGCGACGTGTTGCATGGCTTCGAGGTGCAGGGCACGAACATCAATCTCACCGCCATTCCTGGCGTGGTCGGTCATGTGAGCTACACCTTCGACAAGCCGGGCACCTACTACATCATCTGCAACGAGTATTGCGGCGCGGGCCATCAGGCCATGATCGGCAAGATCGTCATCACCGGAGCGACACAGTCATGAGCGCAGTCCTGAGCCCCTTTGCCGCGCGCAATCCTGCCGTGCCCAGCGCGAGCGACATTGCCAGTGAAAAGACCATGCTGCTGGCCTTTTGGGTCACGGGCTTCCTGGCGCTGATGGTCGGTATCGCCATCGGCGTGCTGCAAAGCACCAATTACGCCGGGGTCGACCTCTATCCCTATCTGCAACCCTTCCTCAAGTCCTACTACCAGGGCTTGACCATGCACGGCGTGCTCAACGCCTACGTGTTCACGTTTTTCACCATCTCGGGCTGGCTCATGTACCTGCCCGCGCGCGAGCTCAAGCTCAAACCCAACATGACGCTGGCCTGGCTCACCTACGGGCTGATGCTGATGGGCACGCTGATGGCGGCTTACGCCATGTTCGACAACTCATCCAGCGTGCTCTACACCATGTACGCGCCATTGCAGGGCAGCGCGTGGTTTTATCTCGGCATCACGCTGGTGGTGGTGGCGAGCATCCTGCCGCTGTTTGTCGTGCTCGGCATGCGCGCGCGCTGGAAAAAGGCCAACCCTGGCCAGCTCACTCCGCTGGTCACCTACATGAGCGCGACCATCCTGCTGATGTGGCTGCTCGCTGCGCTGGGTGCAGGCTCAGAGGCCGTGCTGCTGCTCGATCCCTGGGCGCTGGGCCTGACCAAGACCATCGACCCGCTGCTGGCACGCACGCTGTTCTGGTGGACCGGCCACCCCATCGTGTACTACTGGCTGATGCCCGGCTACATCTCGATCTACGCCCTGTTGCCGCGACAGGCCGGTGGCAAGTTGGTGTCCGATCCGCTCACACGGCTGGCTTTTCTGCTGCTGCTCGTGTTCTCGGTGCCGGTGGGCACGCACCACCAGTTCACCGATCCCGGCATTGCGCCGGTGATGAAGGGTATCGTCACGGCGCTCACGCTGTCGGTGGCGATTCCCAGCCTCATCACCGCATTCACCGTGGCCTTGAGCCTGGAGTATGCCGGCCGGCGCCGTGGCGGCAAGGGGCTGATGGGCTGGTGGCCCGCGTTGCCATGGAAAGACGCGTCGGTGGCGGCGCAGGTGCTGGCACTGGTCACGTTCATCTTCGGCGGCGCGGGCGGCATCGTCAACGCCAGTTGGCAACTCGACAACGTGGTGCACAACACCCTCTGGATTCCCGCG
The DNA here is from genome assembly GCA_021783435.1 of Pseudomonadota bacterium. The sequence goes on from JAJXUC010000094.1 coordinate 3,547, forward strand.
CACTTCCACCTCACGGTGGGCACGATGACCACGCTGGTGTTCATGGGCGTGAGCTTCTGGCTGCTGCCCCACCTCACCGGGCGCAGGCTCTACAGCCCGAAGCTCGCGCTGTGGAGCGTGTGGCTGTGGTTCATCGGCCTGATGACCTGGGGTTTCGCCGGCCACTGGGCGGGCATGGACGGTGTGCCGCGCCGCTCTTGGGTCTCGGGCTTGCCGCATGACCAGTACATGCAGCTTTATGGAGCGGTGCATGCGGCACTCATCGTGGTGGGAATCGGTGGTGTGATCGCCACGCTCGGCGCGGTCTGCTACTACATCGTGTTCTTCGGCACCTTGTTCGGCAGAAAAGACGACAAGGCGATGGTCGAGATTCCCTTCACCGAAGTCATCGCCGGCCCCGAAGGCTCGCCGATGGCGCGCATCGCCGAGTACCTCGGGTTCTGGACGGTTGCCACGCTGATCATCACCCTGGCCGTCTACATTCCCGTGCTGTGGCCCATGATCACCCATCCCATCCACGCACCCGGCTTTGTCTTGTGGTGACGCCATGAGAGCCGCAAGCGCCGCGCCTCCCGCCCCCGGGACGCTGCGGAGGCCCGCGAGCTGGAGGGCGTCGGTGCTGCGGGCCGTGGTCGCTTCGGCGGCACTGATGGCGATGCTTTTCGCCGGGGCACGACTGCAGCAGCACGCGGTTGCGCTGCATGGCACACCGCTGGCGCCATCCCCGGCGCCGGCTTTTGCCGGATTCACCGACACGCAGGGCAGGGTGTTTTCCTGGGGCAATGAGCGCGGGCGCGCGGTGCTGGTGTTTTTCGGCTACACCCATTGCCCCGACGTCTGCCCGCTCACGCTCGCGGCGCTGGCGCAATCGCTGTCGACGCTCGGCCCGCTGCGCCAACGCGTGCGCGTGGTCTTCGTCAGCCTCGACCCCGCGCGGGATACACCGATCGTGCTGCGCGCCTACCTCGATGCGCTCATCCCCAACGCCATCGGCCTGCGCGGTCCGCCCTCCGCAGTGGCCGCATCGGCGCGGCAATGGGACGTGACCTGGCGGCACGTGAAGGCGGCGGAGGGCGCCGACTGGATCGATCACACCGCAGCCGTCACCCTGGTCGGGCCCGATGGTCGGCTGCTGGCACGCTACGGCTATGGCCAACTCACCGATCCCGCATGGCTGGCGGCCGATTTGCGCGCAGCGCTGGAGTCCAGGTGACAGCCGCTGGATGGCCGCTTGCCGTCTGGGGCGGCTGGTTTGCAGGGGTCGCCACGGGCGCGGTGCTGTATGCCATGGCGGCGTGGCGGGGACACTTGCCCCGGTGGCGCGTGGCGGTGTTTTTCCTGGGAAGTGCGCTGACCCTGTTTGCGGCCTGGGGACTGAACGATCCACTGGCGTCGATGACGGACTACACCGTGGCGCTGATGACGCTGGGCCAGGTGGCGTCACCCTTCCTGCTGCTGGGCTTTACGCCCGTTGCGCGCATGCAATGGCGCTCGCACGGCAACCGCTGGTGGGCGGCGTGGCTGCTGGATCCCTGGGTGGCTGCGGCGGTGTTCGTGCTGCTGACCCTGGGCGTAAATCTGCCTGGGGTGTTCAAGACCGCCTTGGCCGATGCGCTGTTTTCGGCGCCCATCGGCCTGCTGTTGCTGATCTCCGGGTCGATGCTCTGGGCGCAACTGCTGCCCGGCAGCACCGGCATCGGACAACGCTGGGTGGCTGGGATCTATGCGTGGCTGGTCGGCCTGCCGATGATGATCATCGCCGCGGTCTGGGTGTGGAGCGGGCATGTGCTGTACACGCCGTATCTCGATGTGTTGTGCTTGTGGAACCTGAGCCCGCTGGCCGATCAGCATTACGCCGGTCTGGTGATGTTCGCCGCCGGACTGCCGCTGCAGTTGCGCGCCGCGTGGTTGTTGATCATGCCGGCTGAAGCCGAACTGAAACGCCCGCACGGCATGCCCCGCGAGCCTTGAAGATTGGCCAGTGGCGCATATCTTGGTGGTAGGTGTCGGGCAAGCCCGTCGAACGGCTTCAGGCGACGCCAAACGCCACCCACAGTACAGGAACCACACCATGGCCACCAACGATCCACCGCAAGGCCAGGGGAATCCGGCCGGCAAAAAATTGCCCAAGTTCGACCCCAAGACCCGCGTGCACCTGGGTTATTGGCTCATGGCCATCGTTGCCGTGTTCTGGCTGCAAAGCATCTGGTCAACATCCCAGGATGTGCAGACCGTGCCTTACAGCCAATTCCAGACCGAATTGCAGCAAGGCAAATTCAGCACGATCGTGGTGGGTCATCAGACCATCACCGGCACCCTGAAATCGCCAGATGCCAGCGGTAAGAAAATCATGGTTGCCGTGCGGGTCGATCCCCAGCTCGCCGACCAGTTGCAGCGTCAAGGCGTGACCTACTCGCAGGCTTACGACAACACCTGGCTGAGCAACATCCTCTCGTGGGTCTTGCCGGCGCTGGTGTTTTTTGGTGTCTGGTATTTCATGGTGCGCAAGTTTGCCGAGAAGCAGGGCGGCATGGGCATGGGCGGCTTCATGTCCATCGGCAAAAGCCGGGCCAAGGTCTACATGGAGAACCGCACCGGCGTGACCTTCGCCGACGTCGCCGGTGTCGATGAAGCCAAGGCTGAGCTCGAGGAAATCGTCGATTTCCTGAAAAACCCGGTGGATCACAGCCGCTTGGGCGCGCGTGCGCCCAAAGGCGTGCTTCTGGTCGGTCCGCCGGGCGTGGGTAAAACCTTGCTGGCGCGAGCGGTGGCCGGCGAAGCCGGTGTGCCGTTCTACTCCATCAGCGGTTCGGAGTTCGTCGAGATGTTCGTGGGCGTCGGTGCCGCGCGGGTGCGTGACCTGTTCGAGCAGGCCAGGAAGCAGGCACCGGCCATCATCTTCATCGACGAACTCGACGCCATGGGCCGTGCGCGCGGTTCCAACCCCTTCGGCGGTGGCGGGCACGACGAGAAGGAGCAAACCCTGAACCAATTGCTGGTGGAACTCGACGGGTTCGATGCATCCACCGGCCTGATCATCCTGGCGGCGACGAATCGGCCGGAAATTCTCGATGCCGCCCTGCTGCGCGCCGGCCGCTTCGACCGTCAGGTGCTGGTCGACCGCCCTGACAAGACTGGCCGGGTCCAGGTGCTGCAAGTGCATGTGCGCAAGATTCATCTCGACCCGACCGTGGACCTGGAGCAGGTGGCGGCGCTCACGCCCGGGTTTTCGGGGGCGGACCTTGCCAATCTGGTGAACGAGGCCGCGCTGGTGGCCACGCGCCACAACGCCCGGACCGTCACCACCGAGCATTTCACGCTCGCAGTCGAGCGCATCGTCGCCGGTCTGGAGAAGAAGAACCGCCTGCTCAACCCCAAGGAACGCGAGATCGTCGCGCATCACGAAATGGGTCACGCCATCGTCTCCATGAGCCTGCCGGGGACCGACGTGGTGCACAAAGTGTCCATCATCCCGCGCGGCGTCGGCGCCCTGGGCTACACCATCCAACGCCCCACCGAGGACCGCTACCTCATGACCCGCCAGGAACTGGAGAACAAAATGGCAGTCCTGATGGGTGGGCGTGCCGCCGAGCACATCGTCTATGGCCACTGGTCCACCGGCGCCGCTGACGATCTGGCCAAGGTCACCGACATCGCCCGCAGCATGGTCACGCGCTACGCCATGGTGGACAAGCTGGGATCAATGGCCCTGGACAATGCGCCGCAGACCATGCTGGGCGGACCGGTCATGCCGCAGCAGCGCGAATACAGCGAACAGACCGCCCGGGAAGTGGATTGCGCCGTGCGCGAACTGGTGAACACCGCATTTAGCCGCGCCGAGGCCGTCCTCCAGAGCAAACGCGCCGTGCTTGACGAAGGCGCACGCCAGTTGCTGGACAAAGAAACCCTGAGCGGCACCGAACTCATAGCCTTGACGCAGCTTGCGATGCCTGCCGAGTCGGCCACCGCAGCGGCGAAGGCAGAGACGAAACCAGCAGCAGCCAGCGCCAACACTCCATCGGCCCGACCCGGTTGAGCGTCGCCCAAAAAAACGCCGGTCGATCGACCGGCGTTTTCAAGGCAAGGATGCGCTGTCTTACTGCGTGACCTTGGCTTGCGCGAGCAATTCCTGCTGATATTTTTGCACTGCTTCACGCTGCAGTTCCTGCATGATCTGCGGCTTGAGTTGCTCCATGGTCGGCGGCTTGGCCGGGCGGGTCTTGTCCAGCTTGATGATGTGCCAGCCGAACTGGGTCTGCACCGGGGTGGTGGTGTACTCGCCCGGCTTGAGCTTGGTCAGCGCGGCGGCGAACGGCTCAACGTAGTTGCCGGGAGTGGACCAACCCAGGTCCCCGCCCTTGACGGCCGAGGCTGCATCCTTCGAATATTTCTTGGCCATCGCGCTGAACTTGGCGCCCTTTTTCAACTGCGCGATGATGTCATCGGCTTCCTTCTCGGTCGGCACCAGGATGTGCTGGGCTTCGTACTCGGTGGTGCCGAAGCTCTTGGCGAACTGGTCGTACTTGGCCTTGACCTGCGCGTCGGTGATCGGATGTTTTTTCAGGTAGTCCTGAAACAGCGTGCGAATCAGAATGTTCTGACGGCCGACCTGGATTTCTTCCTGCACGTCCTTCTGATTCTGCAGACCTTGTTTTTCCGCCTCCTGCACGACGACTTCACGCAGGATCAGCTCTTTCTTGATCTGGTCCTTGAGTTGAGGCGTCACGGGCTGGCCAGACTGCTTGGCCATGTTCTCGGCAACGACGTTGACCATGCTCTCGGGGATGGCCTTGCCGTTGACGGTCGCTGCGGTCTGGGCGAAAGCTGCGGGGGACAGCAGCGCAAGTGCCAAAGCGGCTGGCAGAAGTTGTTTGATCAGGGGTTTTTGCATGACTCAATGGGGATGGGTTCGAGAACGCAGGCCGTAAGGTCCACGAGGGCTTGCGACCTAGGGTTGGGCCGGCTTGGGTAAGTCGCCCGGGGCGTGCAGGTCGAGCACGAGGGCATGAATGTCGTGCGCCAGCATCGCAGCCAGGGCATCATACACGAGCCTATGGCGCGCAAGTCTTGACTTTCCGCTGAATGCGTGGCTGACCATGCGCACGCGAAAATGGCTGCCCCGGGCGTCGAATCCGCCATGCCCTGCGTGGCTGGCGGATTCGTCGATGACCTGCAGTTGCTCGGGATCGAAGACCAGACGCAAGGTCTGCTCGATACGCTCGGCACGGTGCGTCAGGCCTTGCATCAGGCGTTTTTTTGCGGCAGGTAGCGGGCGATCATCAGGGACTGGATGATGGCGAACACCAGCGTCAGGCCCAGGCTGCCGAAGAGCTTGAAATCCACCCAGATGGCCGTGGAATAGTGGTAGGCCACCCAGATGTTGACGATGCCCATGACCGCGAAATAGGCGGCCCAGGACCAGTTCAGCCGCGTCCACGCCACGGCGGGCAAATCCATCTGCGTGCCCAGCAACTGGCGGATGAAGTTCCTGCGGAACAGCACCTGCCCGCCCAGCAGGACGACGGCGAACACCCAGTACAGCACCGTGGGCTTCCATTTGATGAAGGTATCGTTGTGCAGCAGCAGTGTGGCACCGCCGAACAGCACGACGATGACGAGGCTGACCCAGAGCATGGGCTCGACCTTGCGGCCCTTGAACCACACCCAGCCGATTTGGCCGAAGGTGGCGAGGATGGCCACGGCAGTGGCCACATAAATGCCGCCGAACTTGAAGGCGGCGAAAAACAGGATGATGGGAAAGAAGTCGAACAGGAGTTTCATGCCTGTCATTATCCTTGTTCGCCGGCTCGTTCGGCGTGCTGGCCGGGAGCGAAATCGAGCGCAGCCGAGTTGATGCAGTAGCGCAGGCCGTTCAGTCCGGGGCCATCGTCGAACACATGGCCGAGGTGGGCATGGCACTGGGCGCAGCGCACTTCGGTGCGCACCATGCCATGGCTGTTGTCTTTCACTTCCTCGATGGACCGCCCCCAGGCTGGCTCTGTGAAGCTGGGCCACCCGGTACCGGAGTCGAATTTGGTGCTGGAGTCGAACAGTACCGCGCTGCAGCAGATGCAGCGGTAGCTTCCATCGGCATGGTGGTCCCAGTACTGCCCGGTGAACGGTGCTTCGGTGGCGCTGCAGCGGGTCACCCGGTATTGCTCGGGTGTGAGGCGCAGGCGGTATTCGGCGTCGGCTTTGTCGTCGGGTCGGGTGGGGGACATGAGGCAATCTCCGTTCACAAGAGAGAGGAGGTGGGGGCGAGGGGTTGAGGCTTGGCAGGGGCGATCTTGCCGTGGTGGCCGAGCTTGTTCAAGACGAGCACGACAGGGCCGGTGCTTCGGCATCCTGCGGCGGGGCGGCGGCGTATGCCGCATGCTCAGGCTGCTGAGCATAGGGATGCCGCAGCACGGCCATCAGTTCCCGAGCGGCGGAAAAATCGCCGGCCTCGGCTTGGGCAATGGCGTGTTGCGCCAGGTGGTGGCGCAGCACGAAGCGCGGATTCACAAGATCCATCGCCAGCTTGCGTTCAGCGTCCGCATGGCCCTGCTGCCGCAAGCGTTGGCGGTAGTCGGCAACCCAGGCCTGGAACTGTTGCGGGCGGGTGGTGAACAAGCTTTGCAACGCTTCGGGAATCGGGCTGTCGGAGTCGGAGGGCAGCGAACCGAGCCGGCGAAAACTCAGGGTCCAGTCGGCCTGGTTCTCGGCCATGGCCGCAAGCCAGGCATCGACCAGGTCATCGTCGCCGCCTTGCGGTGCACCCAGGCCCAGTTTGTTCTGCAACTGGGAACGCATGGCTTGCGAGAACTGCGGCTCGAAGGCTGCTACGGCGTCCATGGCGTCTTGGGGGTTGCCGAGCAGCGGCAGCATCGCCTGGGCCAGCGCCAGCAGATTCCAGCGCGCAATGGCCGGCTGCCGGCCCCAGGCATAGCGACCGGCGCGATCGGTGGTGTTGGGTGTGTGTGCCGGATCGAACCCGTCCATGAAGGCGAATGGACCGTAGTCCAGCGTCCAACCCAGCATCGACATATTGTCAGTATTCATCACCCCGTGGATGAAGCCCACGCATTGCCATTGCGCCATGAGCCGTGCGGTGCGCGCCACGACGCCCTGCAGCAGTGCCAGCGCAGGGTTGGCGGCATCGGCGCAGGCGGGGTCGATGCGCGCAATGGTCCAGTCAACCAGGCGGCGCAGCGCCGCATGCTGGCCGCTGTAGCTGAAATGCTCGAAATGGCCGAACCGAATGAAACTCGGCGCCAGGCGCGTGACGACCGCTGCGGTTTCCATGCGCTCGCGTGCCACCGGCAAGCTGGAAGTGACGAGGCAGAGCGCGCGCGTGGTGGGTATGCCGAGATGCCACATGGCTTCGCTGCAGAGGAATTCGCGGATGGAGGAGCGCAACACCGCACGCCCATCGCCCTGGCGGGAGTAGGGTGTGCGTCCAGCACCCTTGAGTTGCACCTCCCAGCGCGCGTAGCCACAGTTCTGCGTGGCATCCGGCGCGGCGAGTTCGCCCAAAAGGTGGGCGCGGCCGTCACCGAGTTGCCCGGCCCAATTGCCGAACTGGTGGCCGGAGTAGACGGTGCTGATCGGTTCGCAACCGGCTGGCAATGTGGTACCGCTGAACAATTCCGCCCAGGACTGCAGTGCTTCAGGGTCCGTCGATTCCAGATGCAGACCCAGCAGGCGCGAGGCATCTTCGCTCACCAAACTCAAGCGCGGCGCAGGCAGGCCGAATGGCCGAACGGCACTGAAGAATTCGCTCCCCAGGCTGCTATAGGGCTGGTCGAAGCCGAAATCGGCCCTGTTTGGCGTCGTCGCTGGCGAACAAGTCTTCATCACGAGATTGTCCTCGAGAGCGAAACCCCTGCCACGATTGTGTCTGCGTGTGCGCAGCGTGGCACGCTCGGGGCGATGGGGAATAGGGCCCCGCGCTGCTGGCCCGATGAGGCCGATCGTGCCATGCAGTGGAGGATGGCCGAATGAAGCATTTTGAAACATCGACAACAGGTCGTCGACGAAACTCAGGGTTTTCCCGTGGGGAAAGCGCTTGAGCCGCCTGCATGCATGGCAGCAGAATGTCGCCTGCCAAACCAACAAACTCCAATGTCGAACACGTCAATATTGCGGGCCCAGGGGCTCAGCAAGCAGTTTTCCGGTTTCGCCGCAGTGCAAAATGTCGATCTGAAAATCGAAGAGGGATCGATTCATGCACTGGTCGGCCCGAACGGCGCCGGAAAAACAACCTGCTTCAATTTGCTCAGTAAATTTCTCCAGCCCAGCGCGGGCGACATTTATTTTCGTGGGCAGAACATTACAAGAATGTCTCCGGCTCATGTAGCCAGTCTGGGCATGGTGCGCTCGTTTCAAATCAGCGCCACATTTGCGCATATGAGTGTGTTGGAAAATGTACGCGTCGCCTTGCAGCGCAGTACGGGGTTGGCGCATCAGTTCTGGTTGCCCAAACGCACCTTACGCAAGCTGGATGATCAAGCCATGAGCTTTCTGGATCTCGTCGGTTTGTCCGCCGAGGCAGAGCAACTGGCCACGAACCTACCCTACGGCCACAAGCGCGCGCTCGAACTGGCCACCACCTTGGCGATGAATCCGCAACTCCTGCTGCTCGACGAGCCCACCCAGGGCCTGGGCCATGAGGACGTGGTGCAAGTCACCGAGCTCATTCGCCGCGTCGCCAAGGGCCGCACGGTGCTGATGGTCGAGCACAACATGTCGGTCATCTCCCGCATTTGCGATCGTGTCACGGTGATGCAGCGCGGCCAGATCCTGGCCGAGGGGCGTTATGCCGAGGTGTCGCGCAACCCCGAGGTGATTGCTGCCTACATGGGCGACGAAGCCGAGGAGATGGAGACATGACCGTGCCTGACGTGTTGTTGGCGCCCTCCGATTCGGTTCACGTACCGGATACGGACGCCGCGCTGCAAGGTGCCGCGAATGCGGCCCTGCGCATCGACAAGTTGCACGCCTGGTACGGTGAGTCGCACGTGCTGCACGGCGTGAACCTCCACGTCCAGCCCGGCGAGACGGTCTGCCTGCTGGGCCGAAACGGGGCCGGGCGGACCACCACGCTGCGCGCCATCATGGGGCTGACGAGCACGCGTACCGGTAGCATTCGCGTGTTCGGACAGGAGGTCATCGGCGTACAGCGCCACCGTGTCGCGCCGCTCGGCGTGGGCTACTGCCCGGAAGAACGTGGTATTTTCGCCAGCCTCAGCGCGCACGAAAATTTTTTACTTCCCCCTGAATTGAAAACCGGGTTTCCCGGGCTCAGCGAAGAGGAGATCTATGTTTTGTTTCCGAATTTGCGGGAACGAGCCAAAAGCCCTGGAACACGCCTCTCCGGCGGCGAGCAACAAATGCTCGCGGTGGCACGCATTTTGCGCACCGGCGCGCGCTTGTTGCTGTTGGATGAAATTTCCGAAGGCCTGGCTCCTGTGATCGTGCAGGCCCTTGGCCGGGCGATGAATACACTGAAGAACAAAGGTTTTTCAATTCTGCTCGTCGAACAGAATTTTCGATTTTCTGCGAATTTGGCCGACCGATTTTATGTCATGGAGGGCGGCCAAATCGTTCTGGAAATAGCGCGAGTTGATTTAGAAAAAAATCGCGCGATACTCAAAGGTTTACTCGGTATCTGAATCGTGTCAAACCATCCATCCATTAGGAGACTTGCATGAAATTGAACAAACTGGCTTTGGCACTCGCCCTGGCTCTGGGTACGGCATCGATGGCCCAGGCGGAACCGCCGGTGAAAATCGGCTTCATCACCGACTTGTCCGGCGTCTATTCCGCCGTTGACGGTCCCGGCGGCGTCGCTGCGATCAAGATGGCCATCCAGGACTTTGGCGGTTCGGTTCTCGGCCGCAAGATCGAACTCACCAGCTTCGATCACCAGAACAAGGCCGACCTGGCCGCCGGCAAGGCGAAGGAGTATTTGTCGCAGGACGGCGTCGACATGTTGATCGGCGGCACCAACAGCGCCACAGCGCTGGCGATGGAGCCCATTGCCGCACAGTACAAAAAGCCGTTCTTCGTGGTGGGTGCGGGGGCGTCGACCATCGTCGGCAAGCAATGCACCCCTTATACGGTGATGTATGCCTACAACACCACGGCTCTGGCACGCGGCACGGCCAGCGCCGTGATCAGGCATGGTGGCAAGAGCTGGTATTTCCTCACGGCTGATTACGCTTTCGGCAAGTCGCTCGAGAGCGAAGCGGCCAAGGTGGTCGAGGCCGATGGCGGCAAGGTCGTGGGTCAGGTCTATGCCCCGCTGGGCGCATCCGACTTCTCCTCCTATCTGCTGCAGGCGCAGGCCTCCAAGGCGCAGGTGCTCGGCTTGGCCAATGCAGGTGGTGACGCCGACAACTCGATCAAGCAGGCCAACCAGTTCGGCGTGACCAAGACCATGAAGCTGGCTGGTCTGCTGCTGTTCATCACCGACATCCACGCCGTTGGTCTGCCGGCCGCGCAAGGCCTTTACCTCACCACGCCGTGGTACTGGAACCAGAACGCGCAGTCGCGGGCCTGGGC
>JAJXUC010000230.1 GCA_021783435.1 Pseudomonadota bacterium
TCGCACGCGCCGTCCATGCATATTTCCACCTTCGAGGGCGCCCGGGCGCTGTCGCCATTCCGCCGTCGAGCGTTCATGCAGCGTCTGCAGGCGGAGCAACCTCGGCTGGCTGCCCTGGTGAGCGACTTTGATGCGCGCCTGTTGCATTGCGCTGTCACCGACAGCCAGCCCGACACCATCGTGCAGAATCGCCTGGCCGCTTTGCTGCGCTATGGACCGAACTACGACGGCCCGACCGAGGGCCCGGCGCTGCTGGTGATGCCGCGTCTGGGCACCATTTCTCCCTGGTCCAGCAAGGCGACTGACATTGCCCACAACTGTGGCGCTCCGGTGCACCGCATCGAGCGCGTGGTGGAATACCGCTTCGTCTTGAAGCCGGCGGGGCTGTTCAGCAAGGCACCCAGCCTGCGTGATGACGACCTGTTCGCACTCGGCAGTCTGCTGCACGACCGCATGACCGAAACCGTGGCCCTGCGGCGCGACGACGTCCAGCGCCTGTTCGCCGACCTTGCTCCCAAGCCGCTGCAGACGGTGGATGTGCTGGGGCAGGGGCGTGAAGCGCTGCTGCGCGCCAACGTGGCGCAGGGGCTGGCGCTGTCGGAGGATGAGATCGACTACCTGGCCGAGGCCTTCACGCAGCAGCTCAAGCGCAACCCCACCGACGTGGAACTGCTGATGTTCGCGCAGGCCAATAGCGAGCATTGCCGCCACAAGATTTTCAACGCGCACTTCGTCGTCGACGGCCAGCCCCAGCCTTTGTCGCTGTTTGGCATGATCCGCCACACGCACGCCACCAGCCCGCAAGGCACGGTGGTGGCGTATTCCGATAATTCCGCGGTGATGCATGGAGGCGAGGTGCAGCGCTGGCAACCGCAGGGTGAGCAGCATCAGTACGCCACCGAGCCGGCGCTGGTGCACACACTGATGAAGGTGGAAACCCACAACCACCCCACGGCCATTTCCCCCTTCCCGGGTGCCGCCACCGGCGCCGGCGGTGAGATCCGCGACGAGGGCGCCACCGGGCGCGGCGGCCGGCCGAAGGCTGGCCTGGCCGGATTCCATGTGTCCAATCTGCGCCTGGATGCCAGCCAGCCCGAGCCCTGGGAACGCGACGACATCGGCCGCCCCGGCCATATTGCCAGCGCCCTGCAAATCATGATCGAAGGGCCCATCGGTGCGGCCGCCTTCAACAACGAGTTCGGGCGTCCCAACCTGGCCGGCGTGTTTCGCGTGTTCGAGCAGCCGGCCGGCGGAAGTACCTGGGGCTACCACAAGCCCATCATGCTGGCCGGAGGCCTGGGCGAGGTGGCCGATGCCCACACCCACAAACTGCCGTTTGATTCCGGCACGCTGCTGGTGCAGCTCGGCGGCCCCGGCATGCGCATCGGCGTGGGTGGCGGCGCGGCCTCCAGTCTGGTCACTGGCGCCAACGCCGAGCATCTCGACTTCGACTCGGTGCAGCGCGGCAATCCCGAGATGCAGCGGCGCGCGCAGGAAGTGATCGACGCCTGCCGTGCCCTGGGCGCCGCCAATCCCATCCTGGCGATTCACGACGTCGGTGCCGGTGGCTTGTCGAACGCCTTCCCCGAACTGGTCGAAGGGGCCGGACGTGGCGCCCATTTCGAGTTACGCGACGTGCCGGTGGACGAGCACGGCATGAGCCCTCGCGAGATCTGGTGCAACGAGAGTCAGGAGCGCTACGTACTGGCCATGGCCCCCCAGTCGCTGGATGCGTTCGCCGCGCTCTGCGCGCGCGAGCGTTGCCCCTTCGCCGTGGTCGGTCGCGCGTTGGCCGAACCACAACTGCAGGTGAGCGATGCGCTGCTGCCCGAGCAGCCGGTGGACATGCCGCTCGCGGTGCTGCTGGGCAAGCCGCCGCGCATGGTGCGCGATGTGCAACGCCTGGCCATGAACCTGCCCGACGTGGACCTCACCGGCGTGACACTGGAGTGGGCCTGCACCCAGGTGCTGCGCCACCCCAGCGTGGCCAGCAAGCGTTTTCTCATCACCATCGGCGACCGCACCGTGGGCGGGCTGTCGCACCGTGATCCCATGGTCGGTCCGTGGCAGGTGCCGGTAGCCGATTGCGCCATCACCCTGGCCGACTACGCCGGCGTGCGCGGCGAGGCCATGGCCATGGGCGAGCGCACGCCGCTGGCGGTGAGCGACGCGCCCGCCTCCGGTCGCATGGCCGTGGCCGAAGCCATCACCAATCTGCTGGCAGCGCCCATCGCCTCGCTGGCGCAGGTCAAGCTGTCGTGCAACTGGATGGCCGCCTGCGGTCAGCCGGGACAGGACGCAGCGCTGTTCGACACCGTGCAGGCCGTGGCCATGGAGCTTTGCCCGGCTTTGGGCATCGGCGTGCCCGTGGGCAAGGACTCGCTGTCCATGCACACCCGCTGGCAGCAGGATGGCGAGAGCCGTGGCGTGACCTCACCGGTCTCGTTGCTGGTCTCGGCCTTCGCCGTGCTGGCCGATGTGCGCGGAGCCTTCACGCCGCAATTGCGGCTCGACGCTGGCCCCAGCGTGCTCATCCTCATCGATCTGGGCCACGGCAGACAGCGCATGGGTGGAAGCATTCTGGCGCAGGCGCTGCAACAGGCAGCCGCGCCCGTGCCCGATTTGGACGACGTGCAAGACCTGCTGCGCCTCACGGCCGCGCTTGGCACTCTGCGCGAACAGGGCAGGGTACTGGCTTACCACGACCGCAGCGACGGCGGCCTGTGGGCGGCAGCTTGCGAAATGGCGTTTGCCGGCCGCACCGGCCTGGCGCTCAACCTCGATCTGCTGATTGCCGCGGCCGAGGCCATGCCCGATGAAGGTGACGCCAAAAATTGGGCTGGACAGGTGGCCGAGCGCCGCAACGACCTGGCATTGCGCGCGCTGTTCAACGAAGAGCTGGGTGCAGTATTGCAGGTGCGAGCCGCCGACCGCGACGCCGTGCTCCAGACCCTGCGCGAACATGGCCTCTCGGCCTGCAGCCACGTGGTCGGGCAGGTCACCGAGCACGACATCATCGAGATCTGGCGCGACACGCAAAAAATTTGCAGCGAGACCCGCACCACCTTGTTGCGGCATTGGGACCATGTGTCGCACGCCATCGCACGCTTGCGCGACAACCCGGAATGTGCCGACGCCGAGCATGTC
>JAJXUC010000095.1 GCA_021783435.1 Pseudomonadota bacterium
GGCTGGCCGCACCACGGCCACCAAGCGCGGAAATAGCCTCGGCCAGGGGCACCTGGCGCAGGCGCGCCGCGTCCTGCAGCTGCTCCAGGGTGCGCGCGCCGATGCCGCGCGGCGGGAAGTTCGCCACGCGCAGGAAGGCCGTGTCGTCCAGCGGGTTGTCCAGCAGGCGCAGATAGGCCAGCGCATGCTTGATTTCGGCACGCTCGAAAAACCGCAGGCCTCCGTACACCTTGTAGGGAATGGCGGCATTGAACAGCGCACCCTCGATCACCCGTGACTGGGCGTTGGAGCGGTAGAGCAGCGCGATCTGGTCGCGCCTGCAGCCCCCGCGCAGCAGCAGGCGAATCTCCTCCACGACCCAGGCCGCCTCCTGATGGTCGCTGGGCTGCTCGATGACGCGCACGGGCTCGCCTGCGCCTGCCTCGGTACGCAGGTTCTTGCCCAGGCGACGGTTGTTGTGCGCGATAAGGTGGTTGGCGGTGTCGAGGATGTTGGCATGCGAGCGGTAGTTGTGCTCCAGCTTGATGAGGTGGTGCACGTGGAACTCGCGCTGGTAATCATCCATATTGCCGACGTTGGCGCCGCGAAAGGCGTAGATGCTCTGGTCGTCGTCGCCCACGGCCACCACCGCGCTGGGCTGCGGCTCGTCCGGCCCGGCCAGCAGCTTGAGCCACTGGTATTGCAGGCGGTTGGTGTCCTGAAATTCGTCGATGAGGATATGCCGGAAGCGCGCGCGGTAATGCTGGCGAATCTCGGCGTGGTCGCGCAGCACCTCGTAAGTGCGCAGCAGCAGCTCGGCGAAGTCGGCCACGCCCTCGCGCTGGCACTGCGCCTCGTAGGCGGCGTATACCTCGGCCATCAGCCTGCTTTGCGCGTCGCGCACCTCACAATCCTTGGCCCTGAGTCCCTGCTCCTTCATGCCGTTGATGAACCACAATACCTGTTTTGGCGGCGCGCGCTGCTCGTCCACGTTCAGGCCCTTGAGCAGGCGCTTCACGGCGGAGAGTTGATCTTGCGTGTCCAGAATCTGGAAGGTCTGCGGCAGCCCGGCGGTTTTCCAGTGGGCCCGCAAAAAACGGTTGCACAGCCCATGAAATGTGCCCACCCACATGCCGCGCACCGGCATGGGCAACATGGCCGAAAGCCGGGTCAGCATTTCCTTGGCCGCCTTGTTGGTGAACGTCACCGCCAGGACACCGGCCGGCGAGACTTGCCCGGTAGCGATCAGCCAGGCAATCCGGGTGGTGAGCACCCGCGTCTTGCCGCTGCCGGCACCGGCCAGAATCAGCGCGTTTTCCGGCGGCAGCGTGACGGCTGCGAGCTGTTCGGGATTGAGATGCAGCAGCAGATCGGACATGGCGTCATTCTAGGAGCCCGACCCTGGCGCCGTCGTCGTGCCAAGCCTGCCCAAGAGCTGGTGCGAGACAATGTCATTCTTTATTTGGAAGAGATCGCCCATGAGCATGAAAAAAACCGATTTGGTCAAGAATCTGGCCAAAAAGCTCGACGGCAAGATGAAAACCGCGGGTGTGCCCGAGCGTTTTGCACAGGGTGCTGCCGCAGCCAGGCGCGAGCGCCCGACCGGCCCCGCCGCGATCAAACTGGAGCCGGTCACCTGCCGGCTGCCACCGGCACTGGCGCAGCGCTTGCGTGAACGCGCGGTGGCGCACGAGGGCGGCATCCACGCGCTGATGGCACAGGCACTGGAAAACTGGCTGACTGCCAACCCGGGGAACTGAATCTCGCATGACCCGTGCCGCGCCCGAACATTCTTACCGTTTGATGGATTCCCATGACTGAACTTGCCAAATCGTTTGAACCCCACGACATCGAAGCCCGCTGGAGCGCGCGCTGGGAGGAACTGGGCGTGTTCGCCCCCACGCTGGACGCGTCCAGGCCCTCGTTCTGCGTGCAACTGCCGCCGCCCAATGTGACGGGCACGCTGCACATGGGCCATGCCTTCAACCAGACGGTGATGGACACCCTCACCCGCTACCACCGCATGCTGGGCGACAACACGCTGTGGGTGCCGGGCACCGACCACGCCGGCATTGCCACGCAGATCGTGGTGGAGCGGCAATTGCAGGCGCGAGGCATGAATCGCCACGAGCTCGGCCGTGAGGCTTTTGTTTCCAAGGTTTGGGAGTGGAAGCAGCAATCCGGCGACACCATCACCAACCAGATGCGCCGCCTGGGCGACTCGGTGAGTTGGAAGCACGCGTACTTCACCATGGACGACAAGCTGTCGAGCGTGGTGGTCGAAACCTTCGTGCGCCTGTACGAGCAGGGCCTGATCTACCGCGGCAAGCGCCTGGTGAACTGGGACCCGGTGCTCAGGAGCGCCGTCAGCGACCTGGAGGTGGAGAGCACCGAGGAAGACGGCTTCCTCTGGCACATCCGCTACCCGCTGGCCGACGGCTCGGACAGCGTGGTGGTGGCCACCACGCGCCCCGAGACGATGCTGGGCGACACCGCGGTGATGGTGCACCCGGACGACGAACGCTACCGGCACCTGATTGGCAAGCAGGTGAAGCTGCCCATCACCGGCCGCCTGGTGCCCATCATCGCCGACGCCTATGTGGACAGGGACTTCGGCACCGGCGTGGTGAAGGTGACGCCGGCGCACGACTTCAACGACTACGCGGTGGGGCAACGGCATGGACTGCCGGTGCTGTCGGTGCTGAACCTCGATGCCACCATTATTAGCGTGGACGGAGTTGAGCAAGACAAGCCACATTTCATCAGAAATCCGGGTCTCCTATTCGACGAGATGATCCATCAAATCAAGGGGAATCAGACCCTCCAGGAAATCCTCGACGAAACAATTCCACATCGATATCAAGGCCTCGACCGCTTCAAAGCCCGCAAGGACATCGTCGCCCAGCTCGAAGCCGAGGGACTTCTGGTCGAGACGAAGAAGCACAGGCTGATGGTGCCGCGCTGCACCCGCACCGGCCAGATCGTCGAGCCCATGCTCACCGACCAATGGTTCGTCGCCACCACCAAGCCAGGACCGGACGGCAGGAGCATGGCGCAAAAGGCCATCGATGCGGTGGCCAGCGGCGACGTGAAGTTCGTGCCCGAGAACTGGGTCAACACCTACAAGCAGTGGATGGGCAACATCCAGGACTGGTGCATCTCGCGCCAGCTCTGGTGGGGGCACCAGATTCCGGCCTGGTACGGCGAACATGGCGAAATCTTCGTCGCTCGCAGCGAAGCCGAAGTGCGTGCCAAGGCACAGGCCGCCGGCTACACCGGCGCGCTCCAGCGCGACGAGGATGTGCTCGACACCTGGTATTCCTCAGCCCTGGTGCCGTTCTCCACCATGGGCTGGCCCGAGCACACTATCGAACAGGACCTGTTCCTGCCCTCGAGCGTGCTGGTGACCGGCTTCGACATCATCTTCTTCTGGGTGGCGCGCATGATCATGATGACCACCCACTTCACCGGCCAGGTGCCGTTCCGCCACGTCTACATCCACGGCCTGGTGCTGGATGCCCACGGCAAGAAGATGAGCAAGAGCGAAGGCAATGTGCTCGACCCCGTGGACCTGATCGACGGCATCGAACTCGCGCCCCTGCTCGACAAACGCACCACCGGCCTGCGCAGGCCCGAAACCGCGCCCGCCGTGCGCAAAGCCACCGAAAAGGAATTCCCCGACGGCATCCCGGCCTATGGCGCCGACGCGCTGCGTTTCACCTTCGCCTCCATGGCCACGCTGGGCCGCAACATCAACTTCGACACTAAGCGCTGCGAGGGCTATCGCAATTTCTGCAACAAGCTGTGGAACGCCACGCGCTTCGTGTTGATGCAGGTCGACGGCCTGTCGGACTTCGACCGCGGCATGGGCCCATGCAGCGACTCCTGTGGTCCGGATGGGTACATGCACTTTTCGGCCGCAGACCGCTGGATCGCCTCGCGGCTGCAGCGCACCGAGCAGGAAGTGGCGCAGGGCTTCGCCGACTACCGCCTGGACTTCGTCGCCCAGGCCATCTACCAGTTCGTGTGGGACGAGTACTGCGACTGGTACCTGGAAATCGCCAAGGTGCAGACCGCCACCGGCACGCCCGCACAGCAGCGCGCCGCGCGGCGCACCCTGATCCGCGTGCTGGAGGCGGTGCTGCGCCTGGCCCATCCCATCATGCCCTTCATCACCGAGGAGCTGTGGCAGACCGTGGCGCCGCTTGCCGGCCGTGGCGGCGCCAGCATCGCCGTGGCGCCCTACCCCGTCGCGCAGCCGGAAAAAATCGACCTCGCGGCCGAGGCCGAAATCGCCGCCTTCAAGCAGTTGGTCGACGCCTGCCGCAATCTGCGCGGTGAACTCGGCGTGTCGCCCGCCAAGCGCCTGCCGCTGCTGGCCTGTGGTGACGTGACGCTGATCGAGCGTCACCGCCCCGCCCTGCAGGCACTCGCCAAGTTGGCGGACGTGAAGCTGTTTGCCGATGAAGCGGCGTGGAGAACGGCCACGCAGTCGGCGCCGACAAGCGCCCTGGGCGCAACACGGTTCGCCCTGTTCGTCGAGGTGGACGTGGCGGCCGAGCGCGATCGCCTGGGCAAGGAGGTGCTGCGGCTGCAAGGCGAAATCGCCAAGGCGCAAACCAAGCTGGCCAATTCCAGCTTCGTCGACCGCGCTCCACCCGTCGTGGTGGCGCAGGAACGCCAGCGCATGGCCGATTTCCAGAACCTGCTCGCCAAGGTGCAGGAACAGCTCGACCGCCTCCAGGTGGCCGCCTGAGGCGGCGAGTCTGCTCAGGCGTGGACGCAAGGCAGCCAGCATTCCGGGGGTTCGATTGGCCACCTGCCGCCGCTATGCTGCGGTGATTTCCAGCCCCCCTGCCCGACCATGCAACCCGTCATCACCAAAGCTGTTTTCCCAGTCGCCGGACTCGGCACCCGATTCCTGCCCGCCACCAAGGCCACACCCAAGGAAATGATGCCGGTGGTCGACAAGCCGCTGATTCAGTATGCGGTGGAAGAGGCCTACGCCGCTGGCATCACCGAAATGATTTTCGTCACGGGCCGTCACAAGCGTGCCATTGAAGACCATTTCGACACCGCCTACGAACTGGAGCACGAACTCGAAACCGCCGGCAAGGCTGCCATGCTGGATGTGGTGAGGAGCGTCAAGCCGGCCGAAGTGCAGTGCGTCTTCGTGCGCCAGCCGGTGGCCAACGGCCTGGGGGCGGCGGTGTTGTGCGCCGAGCGGTTGGTGGGCAGTGAGCCGTTCGCCGTCATCCTGGCGGACGATCTGCTGGTGGGCACGCCGCCGGTCATGGCGCAAATGGTGGAGATTCACGGCCGTCATGGCCGCAGCGTGATCGCCACCGAAGACGTGCCGCGCGAGCACACGCGCCGCTACGGCATCGTCAGCGGGCAAGAGATCACGCCAGGGCTGACCTCGCTCACCGGCATTGTCGAAAAGCCCGCGCCCGATGTGGCTCCGAGCACCCAGGCGGTGGTCGGCCGCTATATCCTCAGTGCTCGGGTGTTCCATCACCTGCGCAACGGCAAACCCGGGGCCGGCGGCGAAATCCAACTCACCGACGGCATCGCCGCGTTACTTGCCGAGGAGGCGGTGTACGCCTACCGCTACCAGGGTCGCCGCTTCGACTGCGGCAGCAAACAGGGCTATCTGGAGGCCACGGTGCAACTCGGTCTGGCCCATGCGGAAACCGGGGCAGCGTTCGCCGAATACCTCCAGGGACTGAAGTTCTGAACGCGCCGGGAGCAGCCCTGTGCCTATGAGAGCGCCGGGCTGCCCTGCGGCGCACCGTTCACCGACGGCGCATCACATGCGCGATCGAATGGGTTTCCTGCTTTTGCTCGACCAGTTCGTTGCCGGTCTGCCGGGCAAAGGCCTGGAAGTCGCGCACCGAGCCCGGGTCGGTGGCCAGCACGCGCAGCAACTGCCCGCTTTGCATCCCGGCCAGTGCCTTCTTCGCCTTGAGAATGGGCAACGGGCAGTTCAAGCCGCGCGCATCCACCTCCATGTCCACCTTGTCCACCGCTGCGCTGTCGCTCATGTCGACCCCCGTCATGGTTGATGCAATCACTGGATTCTAAAAGTTCAATCCACCCATGCGGGTCGAGTTGATGGAAACCGGCTCGCGGCGCTCTCGGACTTGACTTCATGTTTAATTTCAATAATCATTGAAATATGGAAACGACACAGGCTCTCCGTGCCCTGGCCGCGCTGGCCCAAGACTCGCGCCTGCGCGTGTTTCGCACGCTGGTGCAGGCAGGGCCTGCTGGCCGGTCCGCAGGACAGATCGGCGAGGCCACCGGCATCGCGCCATCTTCGCTGTCCTTCCATCTCAAGGAACTCCACCATGCCGGTCTGGTGTCGGCCCGGCAGGCCGGGCGCTTCGTCATGTACACCGCGCAGTACGGCACCATGAACACCCTGCTGGCTTTTCTCACCGAGAACTGCTGCGGCGGCAACCCCTGCAGCCCCGTCGGCGAGACGCCCTGCGCGACCCATGCCCCGATCGCCAAGATCAAGGACCACACCTCATGAAACACTTTCACGTGCACATCAGCGTCCCCGCGCTGGATGAGGCTCTTCATGGTGATTCCGGTCTGTTCGCCGCCGAGCCCACGGTGCACAAGCCCGACTACGCCACACGGATGCTGGACGACCCTCGGGTGAATTTCGCCATCTCGCAACGCCGCGCCGCGCCGGGTCTGAACCATCTGGGCGTGCAGGCGGAGTCGGGCGCTGAGCTGCACGAGATGCAGCAGCGCCTGGACGGCATGGCCGCTGGCTCTGTCGCCGAACCCGGCACCGCCTGCTGCTACGCCCGCTCCGACAAAGACTGGACGAACGACCCCGTCGCATCGCCTGGGAGACCTATCACACGCTCGACACCCTTCCCGTGTTCAACGACGCGGCCGATGACCACGCCTGCTGTGTCCCCCCGAGCGACCCAGTGGCAGCGATGACCGCAACCACACCCACGACCCCTGCTGCGCACGTCTGCTGCGACAAGGCAGCAACCGGCAAGGCATCCAGCGGTTGCTGCTGATGGCGATTCCCACCCTCCCTGAAACACTGCACATGGACAAGGTCTACAACGTGCTGGTGCTGTGCACCGGCAACTCGGCTCGTTCCATCCTGGGCGAGGCGCTGATCAACACCCTGGGCCAAGGGCGCTTCCGCGCCTACAGCGCGGGCAGCCATCCCGGTGGCGTGGTCAACCCCTACGCCATCGCGCAACTGCAAGCCATCGGCTACCCCACCGAGACCCTGCGCAGCAAGAGCTGGGACGAATTCGCCACGCCCGGCGCGCCGGAGATGGATTTCGTCTTCACCGTCTGCGACAAGGCCGCCGGTGAGATGTGCCCGATCTGGCCGGGACATCCGATGACCGCCCATTGGGGCTTCGAAGACCCCGCCGCGGCGCAAGGCAGCGACGCCGAAAAGCGCCACGCGTTCTCGCAAGTTTTTCGCCAGATCCGCAACCGGGTGCAGAGCTTCGTCGCCTTGCCTCTGGACAAGCTCGACGCTGCTGCCATCAAGCGTGAAATCGTCGCCATCGGCCAGACCCCTCCCGACGCCATCCGCGCCGAGAGCGCGTCTGAGCCGGCCGAACAGGCTGGCCGCTGAGGTCCGCTGCTCCGCACGGCAGGCTCGGGCCTGCCGTTTGTTTTTCCTCCACCAACCGCCCTGCCCCACATGCTGCTTGCCGCCACCATCTTCGTCCTCACCCTGGTGTTCGTCATCTGGCAACCACGCGGCCTGGGCATCGGCTGGAGCGCGCTGGGCGGCGCGACACTGGCGATGGCTGCAGGAGTGATTCAACCCAGCGACATTCCGGTGGTGTGGCACATCGTCTGGGACGCCACCTTCACCTTCGTCGGCCTCATCATCATCTCGCTCGTGCTCGACGAAGCCGGGTTCTTCCACTGGGCCGCGCTGCACGTGGCGCGCTGGGGGTGCGGACACGGACGGCTGCTGTTTCCACTCATCGTGCTGCTGGGCGCGGTGATCTCGGCCTTGTTCGCCAACGACGGGGCGGCGCTCATCCTCACGCCCATCGTGCTGGCCATGCTGCTGGCGCTGGGCTTCTCGCCGACGGCCGCGCTGGCTTTCGTCATGGCCACGGGCTTCGTCGCCGACACCACCTCGCTGCCGCTGGTGATCTCGAATCTGGTGAACATCGTCAGCGCGGGCTATTTCCACATTCCCTTCGACCGCTACGCCGCCGTCATGGTGCCGGTCGATGGGGTGGCGCTGGCCGCCACGCTGCTGGTGCTGTACGTCTATTTCCGACGCGACATTCCGCCGCGCTATGACCTAGCCAGGCTCGATGCGCCTGCCAGCGCCATCCGTGACCCGCTGGTGTTCCGCTGGGCCTTTCCCACGCTGGCGGCGCTGCTGGTGGCCTACTTCGTCACCGCCGCCGCCGGCGTGCCGGTGTCGGTCGTCACCGGAATTGCAGCGGGGCTGATGCTGGCGCTGGCCGGGCGCTGGTGGCAGCGCGGGTGCGGTGCGCTCATCGACGTGCGTGGCGTGATCCGGCACGCGCCCTGGCAGATCGTGCTGTTCTCGCTCGGCATGTACCTGGTGGTCTACGGCCTGCGCAACGCGGGGCTCACCGCCGATTTGGCGCAGGCGCTCGAAGCGATCGGCCGGCACGGTGTGTTCACCGCCGCGCTGGGCACGGGCTTCATCAGCGCGGGACTGTCGGCGGTGATGAACAACATGCCCACGGTGCTCATCGGCGCGCTGAGCGTCCACCAGGCCCAGGGACTGAGCGAACCCGTGCGCGAGGCCATGGTCTACGCCAACGTCATCGGCTGCGACCTGGGGCCGAAGTTCACCCCCATCGGCAGCCTGGCCACGCTGCTGTGGCTGCATGTGCTGGCGGGCAAGGGCATGAAAATCTCCTGGGGCACCTACTTCCGCATCGGCATGGTGCTCACCGCGCCGGTGTTGGCGGTGACGTTGGCCGCGCTGGCGTGGCGCTTGGGCTTGGCTTGATTCCCCCTGTTGCGCTCCGCAAGCACAAGAACCCGCAGGGACTTGCAACGACCACAACCCCGCCTGTGGCATATCACGCAACGTGCTGACGCTGATTCGCCATGTCGGCATCGAGCCCGAAATCGTCGAATAGACGGATGACGGTGGCTGCTTGCAAAGGCCTGCACCGCTGCGCCTCAACCACCGGACACAGAATGCTCAGCGCGGCCATGCCGGGCGGTGCTCCAGCTCCATGGGTCCACGCCGTGCTCGCCCTGCCGAAACGTTGCGCCGAGTCTCGTCGCTCGTCAGCGCGATGACGTGCCACGCACGCTGACTTGTCATAGCGTGGTCACGAACGCCTCTGGTGACGGTCGAATCCGTGCCGCCTTGGCCGATTTGACCGTGCCGACAACCACGAAGCAAACGGCCTGTTCGCTGTCGCCCAAGCTGAACAATGACCGCAATGCTTGGGAATTCATCGCCTGCCCGCTCACGAGGCCCGCACCGAACCCTTGGGCATGCACGGCCAACAGCATGTTCTGCAGGGCGCTCCCCAACGACACCAGGCGCTCCGCCACGGGAATCTCAGGATGATCATCTTGCGTGCGTACGATGGCCATTGCCAAGAACGGCGCCCGCTGTGCCTTGTCGCGAGCGTCCTGCAATTGCTGCGTCGATGCGTCTGGATCGCGCTCCAGCAAGGCTGCGGCAAACGCCTCTCCAAGGCGCGGGCGCGCCGCATCCGAAATCTGCACGAAGCGCCAAGGAAGAATCAGACCGTGATCAGGCGCCTGAGCCGCAGCATCGAACAACATCCGGATCTGCGCCGATGAGGGGCCCGGCGCCATCAAGCGCTTCGGGGAGGTTTGTTGGCGCTTGCGAAGCAGTTCGAGCGTCCAATCGATTGTGTCGGTTTGATCCATCGTGGTGTTCATCCAAGGGTTACGCATCAATTGGACATCACAAAACCTGTTCAAAATGCCTGTCAAGGACCCTTTGAATGCTGCGGGATCGGCATCAATCAAAACAGGAACTACAAGACATCCATCGTCCGCAAGATTGCGGTTCGCGCTGATGAAAACCTAGCAGGCCTGGGGTGGAAGGTTCTCCTGGACATGTCGAACCAGGGAGGCCAGCCGCCGCGCGGACCTCGACGCTTGCTTGGGAACGCTGGGGACGACGCTGGCATGCGACCGTCGGCGATGGGAATCGTTCGGCGCGACACCGGTTTGATGACCACGGCTCGGTCAGCGTCTTCACGCAGCACGTCGATTGGTCGATCCATGCCAGGGCTTACTCGAGCAGTCCATGCTTGAAGTGTCTGGAGCGATGATCGGTCCAATGCTCTCCGATTTCGGATCTGAGGTACTGCACGAGATGAGCATGCGCTGCGGTTGGTTGATCGATGACCGTTTTGTACACAGCCACGCCGTACTCGGGGTGCTTGAGCTGCTCGGCGAGAGCCAAGCGATTCACCACGTCCAGCGTGCCAACGGCAATCACATAACTGTGTTGTTCAGGCTCACCATGGTGAAAGGCCTGTGCGAAATACACGATTTCAGTGTCCATGGGTGCGCCTCCCCTGCTGGTGTCATCAGCCTTCAAATGCAGGCCACTGCATGCTCGACATGGCTGCACCGTGGATTGAAGTTTGATGCGATTCGGCTTTTGTCGGCTTGATCCAGGGCAAGGCTGACCGAGAGATTCCGGGACCACTCGCATGAAGTCATGTCGAGGGACAAGGCGCTGAATTCGACGCCATTGGCAGTTGAAGACGCTGATTTGGGCATGACGAAAATTCCCCGATCTGAACCCCGTTGTGAGACGCGTTCAATGGTCTTGGCAGACGGTGTTGCAAAGATCGGCCACGAAGGTGTTGCCAATGCGGTAGGTCACAACGCGCCCCTCACGGGTGCGATGCACGATGCCGATCTGGCGCAGATGACGCAGATGCAGGGACGTGTTGGGCTGGCTGCTGCCGATCCGGTTGGCAATCTGCTGCACATTCATGTCCTGCCCGCGCAGGTGGCAGACGATGCTCAACCGCATCGGGCATGACAGCGCGGCGAACAGTTCGGCGGCCGCGTCGAAGACGGCGGCGGCGTCCTCGCTCGCGCTGCGGAGCTTGCCGGCGGCTCGACCGCGGCGGCTGACGCCGCCGGAAAAACGAAGTTCGTGGTGCATGGGTTTTGGGGTGGAATGGAAGGAACTCCCTGAGAGATTGTGGGCGGTTACGCCAGCCAGGACCTCACTGAGAGAGGCCTCGACTGCCCCGCCTTCTGACCTACGGGCCTACTTCAAACTCAAGATCCACGCGACCAACTGCTTGGCTTGCGTCGGGGTGACATCGGTGTTGGGCGGCATCGGCACCTGGCCCCAGGTGCCGACATGGCCGTGCAACACGGCATTGACCAGCATTTGCTCGGCACCGGGCTTGCCGGCGTATTTCCCAGCCACGGCCTTGTAGGCAGGGCCAACAATCTTGGCGTCCACCGCGTGGCAGGCCAGGCAGTTCTTCTGCTTGGCCAGTGCCAGCATGTCGGGCGCGGCCCAGGCTTGGGCTGCGAACAGGGCCAGGGATGTGCACAAAAGAAGTTTGTTCATCGTGTTCCTCGGTTTTGAGAGATTGACATGGAATGCACGGACTCCCGCATTCAAAAAATGGGCTCCCGGGGAGGAGCCCAAGGAACTGCCGCCCGAGGAGGAGGACAGCGGCTCCCCCAGACCATCTCGGCCTGGGGGAACGTGGGCGATTCAAACCCCGTACATGCGGCTCTTGGTCGAGACCGTACGTTTCCAGTCGGGCATCGGGCCGACTCGACGAATGTCGGCCCAGGTTCCCTTGTGGTACTCGAGGAAATGCACATCCGTCGCAGTGGTCACGACGGAACCCACGACCCCTTTGGGCGCGCCGAAAACAACGAAGGACTGGTTGGGCTTGATGGTCGGCTCGGGGTAGGCCATGGCCATCGTGGTGCCGTAGTCGTTATAGATTTCAACCACATCGGTCGGCTTGACGCCGAGGGTCGCCATATCCGCAGGATTCATCTGGATCACCGCCATCGGATAACGATCCATGATGAAGGGGTCGTATTGGTTGTTGTACCAGGACTGCCAGACTTCGTTGAACCGGCCGTTGTTGATCCAGAATTTGTACTTGGCCTTGACCTCGGCGGCCTGTTTGAGCCAACCATCCCACTTCGCTGGAAAGACCTGGATCTTGCCATTGGGTGTGTCGAACTTGTCGTCGGGATATAGCGTCGGCGAACCCAGTAGCTTGTCTCCATCAACCTGCTTGATCGGCATCTGCACGCCGTTGTTGCCAGCTTTGCGAAGCAGTGCGTAGGTGGCCATGTAGCCCGTGGCGTAACCCTCGCTATCGATTTTGGGTGCGCCCGGTCGACCGACCTGGCGGAATCCATCGTTGAAGGCATCTTCCGGGGTTGTCCACTCGAAACCTTCAAAGCGCTTGGCCATCTTGACATTGCCTTCGGCCTCATACATCACGCGAATGGTGTTGGCGATACGCGCGGCGGTCAGGCAGTCGGGCAAGGCCTCGCCCGGGGGATCGATGAACTTTTCGGACATGCGCAGGCGGCGCTCGCCGTTCATCGAGGTGTGGTTCATCTCTCCCGGCAGGGCGCCCGGGAACATCACATGGGCCGCCTCGGCAATCATCGTCGGGTAGATATCCATCATCCCGACAAACAAGCCGCCCTTTTGCGTCGCCTTGTAGATGACGTCCACCAGCTCCTTGGGCGTGGCGCCACGTGCCTGGCCCATGGCCTGTTTGACGATCTGACTGCGGCGAATGACGGCTTCGCGCAGAGCCTGGGCATTGTTGGTGGTCTGGAAGGTGTTGCACGCCCAGAACGTCATCATCTTGCCCTTGCCATTGATGAGGTAGGTATCGACCTCGATCAATTTGTCATGGCGCGGAATGGGAAAGTCGGCGGCCGGATAGCGGGACTTGGGTTCCGGATATGGGGGCCGTGTGTAACCTTCCTGGTGACCGCCCATGCGCACCCAGCCTGTCCCACGTCGGCTGCCCACATTGTGCGTGGCCACGACAACGGCGCCCATGGCTTGTTCGGTGACGTAGTTGTTGTTGCCCCAGATGATGCCTTTCTCGAAGGCATGCATGGTGCGTGGCTGCTGACCCGGGGCCTTGGGTTTGTAGCTCCATTCCGCAGCCTGCTTGATCTGCGCCACCGGAACGCCGGTGATGCGACTGCATTCGTCCAGCGACATGGCATTGGCCTTGACAGCCGCCTCGAAACCTTCCGTGTGGTTGGCAATGAAGTCCTTGTTGATCCAGCCTTGATCGACGATGTAGGTCAGCAGGCCATTGAACAGGGCGCCATCGCTGCCGGGGTTGATCGCCAAGTGCAGAACCTGATCCTTGGCCAGATCCTCACAAATCGAAATCGACGGATTGCGGCGGGGGTCGACGAAGATGAATTTGCCAGGACCGACCGGTTCGCCGGGGAACATTTTCTTTTTCTTGTCCACAGTGCCGCCCTGCAGATTGGGCAGCCAGTGCACGAGGAAGTAGTTCGTCTGGTTTTCGTAAGGATTGTTGCCGATGGACCAGATGACGTCAGCCAATTCGGCATCCTCGTAGCTGTTGTTCAGCTCGAAAATGCCCATGTCACGGTTGCCGAAGCATTCGGAGTTGTACGCCGGACGGTTGTGGATGCGCACCGTCGGGGTCTGAATACCGGTGAAGATCAGCTTGCCGGTGCCCCACGTGTTCTCGAAACCTCCCCCGGCCCCCCCGTGGTCGAACATGGCCACAGCGATCTCGTCCGGGCCATCCTCGTCGAGAATTTTCTTGGTCACGCCACCGTAGATTCGCAGCGCGTTGTCCCAGGAGGTGTCGAGCCATTCGCCGCCCATGTAGACGCGCGGGTGCAGTAGACGCTCGTTGGTGATGCCATCGGCGTTGTAGAAGTAGGAAGCCATTTTGCCCCCCCGGGTTGAGCTCAGCCCCTGGTTGACGACACAAGCCTTGTCCGGCACGATCATGACGGCTTTACGCTTGCCGTTCTTGTCGGTCAGCA
>JAJXUC010000010.1:0-21443 GCA_021783435.1 Pseudomonadota bacterium
CGGAGCGGCCTTCTTCGCCGGAGCGGCCTTCTTCGCCGGAGCGGCCTTCTTCGCCGGAGCGGCCTTCTTCGCCGGAGCAGCCTTCTTCGCCGGAGCGGCCTTCTTCGCCGGGGCGGCCTTCTTCGCCGGGGCGGCCTTCTTCGCCGGGGCGGCCTTCTTCGCCGGAGCGGCCTTCTTCGCCGGGGCGGCCTTCTTCGCCGCAGGTTTCTTCATTGCAGTTGCCATTTGGATTCTCCTTGATCAAGTGTTATTGAAATTCATTCACATCCGTGGCATCCAAAGCTCCTCATGGCCCTGCCTCCCGGCAGTTTCCGATACGGGACATTTGAAAATGCACAGATGTGCAAAACCCCCGACAAACCAGCGCTGGCTTGCCGGAAGCCATTCACGAAGCGCGAAATCTGAGTTAGCGCTTCGATGAATGTTGGGATCTCCGACGGATGGGTCAAATGAACACCAGGATTGTCGGATCTTGTCTCTGAACCAAGGGAGCCGTCGGCGCCGCCGCGGTCCGTGCCAAGAAAACCCGTCATAGCGCGGGCCGCAATA
This sequence comes from Pseudomonadota bacterium, assembly GCA_021783435.1. The sequence goes on from JAJXUC010000010.1 coordinate 550, forward strand.
AGGCGAGAAACGAAGGGCAAAGCGCGAACACCGCACATCATGCTGAAGCGGAGATGGAAGGGCCCGGCGAAACACATCCCGCCGACTTGCATCCCAGGCTTTAAACCGCAGCCCTTCAAGTTGTCTGTCCTAAAGGCTTGATTGTCATGGTGTCTTCGGGTGTCGACTCCGAATTTCGACCTCGATTATTCCCAGGACAGGGCTCCGCCTGACTGGTACTCGATCACACGGGTTTCGAAGAAATTACGTTCTTTTTTCAGATCGATCATTTCGCTCATCCATGGGAACGGATTCTCCTCGCTTGGGAAAATCGCGTCCAGCCCGATCTGCTGGGCGCGCCGGTTGGCGATGAAGCGCAAATATCCCTTGAACATCGAGGCATTAAGCCCCAATACCCCTCGCGGCATAGTGTCCTCGGCATAGGCATACTCGAGGTCGACAGCCTTATGGAATAGCGCGGTGATTTCGTCCTTGAACGTGCGCGTCCAGAGATGCGGGTTTTCGAGTTTGATCTGATTGACCACATCAATGCCGAAATTGCAATGCATGGATTCATCGCGCAGGATGTATTGGTACTGCTCTGCAGCCCCCGTCATCTTGTTCTGGCGCCCCATGGACAAAATTTGTGCGAAACCGACATAGAAGAACAATCCTTCCATGAGGCAAGCAAAAACGATGATGGAGCGCAGAAGTTCCTGATCGTTGCGCTCGGAGCCCCCAAAAGCGGAGGTCCGGAACTCGGGATTCGTGAGAGTGTCGATGAAAGGGATGAGAAATTCGTCTTTATTCCGGATTGACGGAATCTCATGGTAAGCATTGAAAATTTCACCCTCATCCAAACCCAGTGATTCGACGATGTACTGGTAGGCGTGGGTGTGGATCGCCTCTTCGAAGCCCTGGCGCAGCAGGAACTGCCGGCACTCTGGGTTGGTGATATGCCGATAAGTGCCAAGCACGATATTGTTGGCGGCGAGGGAGTCGGCGGTGACGAAAAAACCGAGATTACGCTTGACGATGCGGCGCTCGTCGTCCGTCAAGCCGTTGGGATCCTTCCATAAAGCGATGTCCCGCGACATATTGATTTCTTGCGGCATCCAGTGGTTGGCGCAAGAAGACAGGTATTTGTCCCAGGCCCACTTGTACTTGAAAGGGACCAGTTGATTGACATCGACGCGGCAATTGATGATCCGCTTGTCCTCAACCTGAACCCGACCGGTGGATGAGGCTCTTTGGCTATACACATCCGCCGTGCCTGGCGCGTTCAGCGTGCCCAATACGCCGTGCCGGCCGGCCACTTTGGATGCGCTGTCGGATACGGTTTGGAGCAGATGCATTCCTGTCCCGGCTTGGGCAACGGGGGAAGACGCAGACAAAGAGGCGGGTGAAATGGCGGGTGAAAAAGCGGACGCCCCGCGCACCCTTGGCGCGTTTGAGTTTTCAGTATTTTCTTCCCAACTCAGCATGGCTTTTCCTTCTTTGAATTATCAGATGTTTATGACATACATTCAATATGCAGAGCACGAAATCGGCATAGATATCGTGTTTCATCGCTGCAGCATGACGCGCAAAACCAACGGCAAGGCGGCATGGCAACGAAACCATGCCCCATGACAATGTTCGGCTTACTGACAAGCCTCGCAGCTTGGATCATCGATGGCGCAGAACTTGATATCGCTTCCCGCTGTCGGCGGCTCCACCGCCGGCGCCGCAACCGGTGGAGCCTGCACATGTTGTTGCGCGCCGCCCGCAGCTTGCGGCACGGCATTGAGCCGGCCGGATTTGACGGTGGATTTTTCCGCGTGCGTGGCGCTCATGGTGCGAAGGTAATACGTGGTTTTCAGTCCGCGCAGCCAAGCGAGTTTGTAGGTTTCGTCGAGTTTCTTGCCCGAAGCACCCGCCATATAGATGTTGAGGGACTGGGCCTGGTCGATCCACTTGCTGCGTCTTGCGGCAGCCTCGATGATCCACTGCGTGTCGATTTCGAACGCCGTCGCATAGAGCGCTTTGAGGTCGGCAGGAATGCGGTCGATGGGCTGCACGCTACCGTCGAAATATTTCAGGTCGGCGAGCATGACCTGGTCCCACAACCCGCGCGCCTTGAGATCGCGCACCAGATACTGATTCACCACGGTGAACTCCCCCGACAGATTGGACTTGACGTACAGGTTCTGGAAGGTCGGTTCGATACAGGCGTCCACGCCGATGATGTTGGAGATCGTTGCTGTGGGCGCGATGGCCACGCAATTGGAGTTGCGCATGCCATGGGTTCGGATGCGCGCACGCAACGCGTCCCAATCCAGGCCGACGGATGTGTCGATGTCGACATAGCCGCCGCGTTGCTCGGCGAGAAGTTTCAGCGTGTCATGCGGCAGGATGCCCTGGTCCCACAGGGAACCTGGATAGCTGCTGTAGCGCCCTCGCTCCTGCGCAAGCTCGGTGGACGCCCAGTAGGCGTGATAGCACACGGCTTCCATCGAACGGTCGGCGAATTCCACGGCCTGCTGCGAGGCGTAGGGCATGCGCGCCAGATGCAGGCAATCCTGGAAGCCCATGATGCCCAGTCCCACCGGCCGGTGCTTGAGGTTCGAGTTGCGCGCCTTGGCCACGGCGTAATAGTTGATGTCGATGACGTTGTCGAGCATGCGCATCGCGGTGGATACGGTGCGCCGGAGCTTGTCGTGGTCAAGCACGTAGCCGCCGTCGGGACCCTGCTTGAGATGCGCCACGAGGTTGACCGAACCGAGGTTGCACACCGCGATCTCGGTCGCGCTGGTGTTGAGGGTGATCTCGGTGCACAGATTGCTCGAGTGCACCACGCCCACATGCTGCTGCGGACTGCGCACATTGCAGGCATCCTTGAACGTGATCCAGGGATGGCCGGTCTCGAACAACATGGTCAGCATCTTGCGCCACAACTGCGCTGCGGGAATGCTCTTGTGCAGCTTGATCTCGCCTTGCGCCGCCTTCTCCTCGTAGCGCAGATACGCCTGCTCGAAGGCCAAGCCGAACTTGTCGTGCAGGTCGTGCACGTCGGAGGGCGAGAACAGAGTCCAGTTGCCACCCTCCATCACGCGCTTCATGAACAGGTCGGGCACCCAGTTGGCGGTGTTCATGTCGTGTGTGCGGCGACGGTCGTCGCCGGTGTTCTTGCGCAGTTCGAGAAATTCCTCGATGTCCAGATGCCAGGTTTCCAGATAGGCGCACACCGCCCCCTTGCGCTTGCCGCCCTGATTCACGGCCACGGCCGTGTCGTTGACCACCTTGAGAAAAGGAACCACGCCCTGGGATTTGCCGTTGGTGCCCTTGATATGGCTGCCCAGGGCTCGCACCTGAGTCCAGTCATTGCCGAGCCCGCCGGCGAACTTGGACAGCAGGGCGTTCTCCTTGATGGCTTCGTAAATGCCATCGAGGTCGTCGGCCACCGTGGTGAGATAGCAGCTGGAGAGCTGTGAGCGGCGCGTGCCCGCATTGAACAGGGTTGGCGTGCTGGACATGAAGTCGAAGCTGGACAGCACTTCGTAGAACTGAATGGCGCGCGCCTCGCGGTCGATCTCGTTCAGCGCCAGGCCCATGGCCACGCGCATGAAAAAAGCCTGCGGCAATTCGATGCGGCGACCATCCTTGTTGTGACGGGTGTCGGCGCGATTCGCCAGGAAGTAGCGGTCGTACAGGGTCTGCAGGCCGAGGTAGTCGAACTGCAGGTCGCGCTCGGGCTTGAGCGCCGCGCCCAAGCGGGCCAGATCGTACTGGGCAAGCCGCTCATCAAGCAGTTCCAGGCCGACGCCCTCCTTGATGAATTGCGGGAAGTACTCGGGATAGCGCGCCGCCATGTGCTCCTGCACGACCTCCTCGCCCAGCACGTCCTTGCGAATGGTGTGCAGCAGCAAGCGCGCCGTGGCCTTGGCGTAGCCGGGATCGCTTTCGATCAGCGTGCGCGCGGCGAGGATGGCGGCCTTGTACACCTCGGCCATGGGCACACCGTCGTAGAGATTGCGCTGGGTCTCGGCCAGGATGGGTTCGGGTTTGACGTCGGCGCCGAGTTCGGCGCAGGCCGAGCGAATCAGGTCGTTGAGGGCGACCAAGTCCAGCGGCTTGCGCACGCCATCGTCGATGACATGCAGGGCTTGCGCGGCCGGGGCCGCAGCCTCCTGCTTGTGCCTGGCTCGCTCCTGCGCGCGACGTTCACGGTAAAGCACATAAGCACGCGCCACCTCGTGCTGGCCAGCGCGCATCAACGCCAGTTCGGCATGATCCTGGATGTCTTCGATATGAAAGGTCCCGCCGCCTGGACGGCTGCGCAGCAACGCACGCACCACAGCCTGGGTGAGATCCTCGACCTGCTCGCGCATGCTGGCCGACGCCGCGCTCTGTCCACCCTGCACGGCAAGGAACGCCTTGGTCAGCGCGATTTGGATCTTGGCCGGCTCGAATCCCACCACCGCACCGTTGCGGCGAATGATCTTGTAGTCGGCATAGAGCTGCGGCGTGTTCGCGTCGTCGCCGACGGGCTGCCGGAGGATGGAGGCTTGTGAATCGGCGGCAAGCGGGGATGGGGCGAGGTTCACGCAAGATCTCCTAAGGCTAGATGGTCACGCCAAACGCCATCGTGGGGACGCTCGACGGCAAATTAACGCTGAAACGTGTTGGGTGGGGCTTGGCGCAGACTGGGCTTGAGGAACTCAGACGCTGACGACAGCGGGACCGGAAAACAGTTGGGGACACTGATTTGGAATCCATTTCGAACCTGCGCGCACAACCCTTGTTTGCACTATATCTAGCGTTTGAGTGGATAGCAAGACCCCATAGCTAGCGCAAACCCTGCACACAGGCTTTGCACAGCTTATGCACAACCAAGGGGGTCCGGAGCGAACTACTCCGCACTGGCATCTACGCTCCGAACGGGCGTGAAAGATCGCCCATGCGCGAACGGGCGCTAGCCTTCGTGCGAAGGAAAGGCCGACGCAGCGAGGCCGCTTGCGCGACGTATGGCCAGCCAGTCGAAAAGAGGGCCGGGATCCGTCTTGCGGCCCGGCGCGATGTCAGAATGCCCAGCCATGGCTCTGATGGGGTAGGCCTGGATCAGCGCGGAAACGAGCGCGACGAGGCTGTCGTATTGCGCCGGCTCGAAAGGCACGGTGTCGGTGCCTTCGAGTTCGATGCCAATGCTGAAGTCATTGCAGCGGGTTCGCCCCCGGAAGGACGATGCCCCTGCATGCCAGGCACGCTGGTCACACGACACATACTGCAACAAGGCACCATCGCGCCGGATGAGAAAGTGGGCTGAAACGCGCAACCCCTCCAGCTCGGCGAATTCGGGCCGGGCCCGGTGGTCGAGCGCACCGAGAAACAAATCATCGATGAAGCTGCCGCCGAACTCGCCCGCAGGCAGCGAGATGTTGTGCAGCACCAGCAAGTCCGCATGGACTCCGGCTGGCCGGGCGTCCCAATGCGGCGAAGGGCGGCGCTGCGCGTGGCGATACCAGCCCTGATCGAACAGGGCGCCCGTACCCCCGTCGGCACGCCCCCTAGCGCTGCTCATCGTAAGGCTCGGAAACGGCGCCTTCGTCGCGGATGTCGAGGCGCTCCATGCGGTAGCGAATCTGCCGCAAATTCAATCCGAGCAGCTGTGCCGCCGCGGTTCGGTTGAAGCGGGTCCGGCGCAGGGCCTCGAGCAGGATATTGCGCTCGATCTGGTCCAGATAGGTCGACAGTTCCAGGGGCAGCGCTGGGGGCGCCCACGCCGCGGCAGGTTGCGCGCCAACATCGCGGCGCGTCGGCTTCTGCGCCCATGCAGCACCGCTATGTCCCGGCGGGGGACTGACACCCCCATACACCGGCTGCTGCATCTCCGCGGGCGAGTCCAGGTCCTGCGGCCCGATGACGTCCGTCGCGGCCAGCGCGGTTGCGCGGTGCAGAAGGTTTTCCAGCTCGCGCACATTGCCGGCGAAAGTATGCAGCCGCAATTGCTGCAGAGCGTCCTGACTCAGGCGCAAGCCCGGTCGGTCGTGATCGGTCCGGATGCGGCCGAGCAGGGCTTCGACAAGCTGCGGCAGATCGTCTAGCCGTTCACGCAACGGTGGAAGCGTGACGCCGATGACATTGAGCCGGTAGTACAAATCCTGTCTGAACGTGCCCTCGGCAACGCAGCGTTGCAGGTCGCGGTGGGTGGCGCTGACCAGACGCACGTCCACCGGCGTCTCGGCGATTTCGCCCAGAGCGCGGACCTTGCGCTCCTGCACTGCGCGCAAGAGCTTGGCCTGCATGGACAAAGGCAACTCGCCCAGTTCGTCCAGGAACAGCGTGCCTCCCGCCGCGGCGGCGAAAAAGCCGTCATGCGAGGTCAGAGCCCCCGTAAACGCCCCTTTGCGATAGCCAAAGAACTCGGCCTCGAGCAAATGCTCGGGTATGGCGCTGCAATTCACGGGCACGAAAGGGCCTGCCGCACGGTTGCTGAGTTCATGCACGGCGCGCGCGGCCAACTCCTTGCCCGTGCCGGATTCGCCCTGGATGAGCACCGGGGCCATGCCGCGCGCCGTGCGCCGCAGTGTGTCCTTCACGGCCAGCATCGGGGCGGAATCGCCCACCATCGCCAGCAATGCCGACGCCTGTCGGTCGGGCGAACCGGTGGCGGCGCCTTGGGCAAGCGCAGAACGCACGACCTGGCGCAGCTGGCGCAAATCGACCGGCTTGGTCAGATAGTCGAACGCGCCCATCTTCAGCGCCTGCACGGCGGTGGCCGCGTTGCCGTAAGCGGTGGCCATGATGATGCGCTCGGCGCGGCGCTGCGCGGCAGCCCAGGCCAGGATGTCCAGGCCCTCGCCGTCGGGAAGGCGCATGTCCACGATGGCCACGTCGAAGCCCTGCTGCGCCATGCGGGTGCGCGCCTCGCCCACGCTAGCCGCCTCCTCCACCTCCCAGCCCTCCCGCACCAGGGTCAGGGTGTAAAGCTCGCGCAAATCGGGTTCGTCATCGACGACCAGAATGCGTATCGGTGTTGCTGCTTCGGGCATAGGACGTTTCGTTGTCAGAACATCGGTTCACATGCGGCGCTGCACGGGCCGCCCCATGGCAGTCAGGCTTCGTCAGCTTGCACAGGCGGCTCGGCGGCCATGGCGAAGATGACGAATTCACCAAACGCCTTGGGCTCGTGCTCACGTCGCACCCGGTATTCCAAGCGCGCCGCATACCGGGAACACAGTTCCTGGGAAATATACAGACCCAGTCCGGTGCCCCGGCTGTCCGTCGTGAAAAAGGGCTCGAACAATTGCGCACGCAGAGGTGCAGCCACCACCGGCCCGTCGTTGGCAACACTGATTTCCTTCACCCGCCCGACGCCACGCAGGCGGATGCGTATGGCGCCGTGGCGATTGCTGGCGAAACGACGTGCGTTGCTCACCAAGTTCACGAGCACGCGACGCAGATGCTGTGGGTCGAAATGCATGATGGCCGCCTCGTCGTCAGCCAAAAGCTCGATGCGCCCAGGCGTGTCGTGACCAAACTCGAAAGCCAGTTCACGCAGCAGGCGCATGGGCTGAAGCTCGATGCCTTCACGCGCGGACGAGCGCCCAAGATCGAGGACATCTTCGACGATGCGATTGAGCCTGTCCACATTCTGCGCGATCAACGCCGACATGCGCTGGCGCTGCTCCTCGCTCAGGCCCGCCTCGGCGGCAAGCTGGTTGGCCTGCGCAATGGCCCCGAGCGGGTTGCGGATTTCATGCGCCACCCCGGCCACCAGCCGGCCCAGCGCGGCGAGTTTGTCCTGCTGAATTTGATGGCTGATCTCGCGCAAATCCTGCACGAACACCACATAGCCATGCCCGCCTGGAAGCTGGCGCAGAAGTTGCACACGTGCCTGCAAACGCAACCCGTCGGCACCGTCGAACATCACCGGCTGCTGCACCTTCCCCGACGCGTCCTGCCGGCGCACCGCCTCGGCCAGCACGCGCGCGCCAGGGTAGGTGGCCAGACCCGCACGCCCCAATTCGGACACATCCTTGTCGCGCAGGCCCAGCATGCGCATGGCGGCGGGGTTCGCCGCCTCCACGCGCAATGCCGCGTCGAGGACGAGCACGCCGTCAGGCTGCTCCAGCAGGACGTGGCGATTGATGGCCAGCTGCCGGTTCGCGCGAACCTCGCTGCTGCGCGCGCGCTGTTCCTGCCGCACCAGGCGCTGGGAGAGCTGCCAGGCGAGCAGGCCCATGGCGAAATAGGCGGCACCGACGAAACCAGCGCCGAGGAACTGAGGATCGGCCAGGGCAGCCGGCTCGGTCAGCATCAGGAAAGCCTGCGACAACAGAACCAAAGTCACCGCTGCCGCCGTGGCCAGCGTGAAACGCAAGTTGCCATAGACGCCCGCGGCCAGAACAGGCAGCGTGTAGCTGAGCACGAATTCGCGCGAAGGCTGGCCGGCCAGGAATTGCAGCGCCGCATAGCCAAGCAGGTCGGAGCACACGGCGGCCAGCACTTGCCAGGCAAAACCGCGCGACGTGATCAGGCTGAAGCCGAGCTGCAGCACGACCAGCACGACATAGGCGGACGCCACCCGCATGCCCAAGGGGTTGAAGCCGCGGACTTGGGTGAGCGCCATCAACACGAACCATCCCAGCAGAATGGCCCCCATCACCAGTCTTGCCGCGCCCAGCAGTCGGAATGCGCGCAAGCGCTCGCGACTCGGCGCGGCGCCTGAGATCAAGCGGTCGAGCAAGCGTGGGGATAGGCTGGAATGCGAGGCCGAACGCGGATAGGCGAACCCGCTGTCCGCTTCGGCGGTCTGTCCGCGCGATTCAGCCCAGTCGGGCATGTTCGGAGCAGCAATACGGCCGGTCGCCCTTCCAGACACAGCGACTCGCCGGGACGTGAACCCCGCAGTGCTGACAGGCGTGCATGGGCTCGGGCGGCGCAAGCTCCTTGCGCTTGTTTGCGCGGTGTATTGGGCGCTGCTGGCTTCTCTTGAACACCATCAGTCCGACGATGACCACCACGAACAGAACGAGGTACTTCATCGGTGCAGGATGACTTGGAGCACGAACCGGGAGCCGACATAGCTCAGCAGCAAAAGGGCCGAACCGGAAAACAACCAACGCAAAGCCTGGCGACCCCGCCAGCCCAACATGCCGCGCCCCAACAGCAACACGGCGAAAAGCAGCCAGGACGCGACCGCGAAAACAGTCTGGTGATTGAACTCGAAAGCGTGGCCGAACAGCTTTTCGCTGAAACTCACGGCGAACACCAGCGAGGCTGTGAGGAGGACAAAACCCAAGGCTGCGAGGCGATAGGTCAACTTTTCCAGCGTCAGCAGGGGCAATGCCGGGCCAAGGCCGGCCAAGGTCGGCCGGCGCCGATGCAAGGCGCGCTCGGCCGACCACAACATGAACCCATGCAGCACGGCCGCGCCGAACAGCCCATAGGCGGCGATCCCCATGGCCCAGTGCAGGGCGAAGGCCACGCCCGCCCCCGTCGGGGCCGGCCGGTCCCCCGGGAAGAGCCAGGTCAGCAGCAGGGAAATGGCTGCCAGCAGGCAAATCCAGGCCCGCAAACCCTGCAATGGGTAGTAAAGACTTTCCACCCAATACACCGCCGCAACCAGCCAGAAGGTGAGCGATAGTGCGGGAGCGAAACCGAAATCGGGATCGTGCAGCCCTCTGAGCACAAGAATGAAGGTGCCGGAATGCGCTACCCAGGCCAACAGCATCGCGACCGTTGCCGCATCGCGATATGCCGGCATGGCGGGAGCGGCGACCACAGCAGATCGCGGACCGCGCGGGCGGGCCAAGAACGAAGCCAGCAGGTAGAGTGCGAAAGCCGCACCGTTGACTAAAATCCACATGTTTCGAGTTTAACCGAGGGTCTCGCCTCTCTGGCCCGCCCTTTGCACCCATCCGGCGATCCGCGCAGCCCCCCCGCCCGCCCCGACATGACGCCGGCCTTGCCTGCGCAGGGCGGGCCCCACCTTTCAGCCCCAAACACGCATGCTCAACAATCTGACTCAGCGTTTGTCCCGCGTCGTCAAGACGATTCGCGGCGAGGCGCGCATCACCGAATCGAATGTTGCCGACATGCTGCGCGAGGTTCGGCTCGCACTTCTCGAAGCCGACGTCGCCTTGCCCGTGGTGCGCGAGTTCACCGCACGCGTCAAGGACAAGGCTCTGGGCCAGGAAGTCGTCGGCTCCTTGTCACCTGGCCAGGCGCTGGTGGGCGTGGTCCACAAGGAACTCGCGGCGCTGATGGGACCGGGCGCTGTCGGGCTGAACCTCGCCGCGCAGCCGCCCGCCGTGGTGCTGATGGCCGGCCTGCAAGGCGCCGGCAAGACCACGACCACGGCGAAACTGGCGAAGTGGCTGATCGAGCGCCAGAAAAAAAAGGTGCTGACCGTGTCGTGCGACGTCTATCGCCCGGCCGCCATCGCCCAGTTGCAAACCGTGTCGCAACAGGCAGGCGCCGAGTTTTTGCCCTCATCGCCGGACGAAAAGCCGCTGGATATCGCCAAGCGCGCGATCGCCTATGCCCGTGCGCACCATGTCGATGTCCTGCTGGTGGATACCGCCGGCCGTCTCGCCGTGGACGCCGAGATGATGCGCGAAATCGCCGACCTGCACGCCGCGCTCGCACCAATCGAAACCCTGTTCGTGGTGGACGCCATGCAGGGCCAGGATGCGCTGGCCACGGCGCGCGCGTTCCATGAAGCGCTGCCCCTCACCGGCATCGTGCTGACCAAACTGGACGGCGATGCGCGCGGCGGCGCGGCGCTCTCGGTTCACCACGTCACGGGCGCGCCGGTGAAATTCGCCGGCGTCTCCGAGAAAATCGACGGCCTGGAGGCGTTCGACCCCACGCGGATGGCCGACCGCATTCTGGGCATGGGCGACGTGGTCGCGCTGGTCGAGGAAGCGCAGCGCAGCGTCGACATCCAGGCCGCGCAAAAGCTGGCGCAGAAAGTGAAGTCGGGCGAGCAGTTCGATCTCAACGACTTCCTCATGCAACTCCAGCAGATGAACAAAATGGGCGGCCTGCAGGGCCTGATGGACAAGCTTCCCGCCGAGATGCAGGCGCGTGCGGGTCAGGCCGACATGGACAAGGCCTCACGCGATGTGCGTCGCATGCAGGGCATCATCTGCTCCATGACGCCGCAAGAACGGCGCAAGCCCGATCTGCTCAAGGCCTCGCGCAAACGCCGCATCGCCACGGGCGCGGGCGTCCAGGTGCAGGACGTCAACCGCATGCTGAGTCAATTCGAACAGATGCGCGACATGATGAAAAAGATGAAGGGCGGCAAGCTATTCAAGATGATGCAGCGCATGGGTGGTGCCGGAATGGCGCGGCGCTGATCGGCCATCCGGCTTCCCGGGCACCGCATCTGCGGATCAACGCCCAGAATGATCGTTAGCGGCAAACAACGTCCCCCCGTTGCCGACCATCCACAACTTGCGCGCCGCCAGCACCGCGTCCGGGTAGGCCGCCCGGCCCCGGGAGCCGTTGTAGCGTCCCAGCGCCATGAACAGGTCGCCATGTTCCTCGTCGAGGTAATGGCGCAGGATGACACATCCGTATCGCAGATTGATCTGCATGCTGAGAAGACGCTCCACATCGCCATCGCCGATCTGCCGGGTCCAGAACGGCATCACCTGCATCAGGCCCATGGCTCCTGCCGGGGAGATCGCGTATTTCTTGAACCCGCTTTCCACCTGAATCAGACCGAGCACCAGCGCGGGTTCGAGCCCTGCGCGATGCGCTTCGTACCACACGGTCTGCAAAAACGCCTCGCGCACGACGAAGCTGGGCATGCGTGCGCGCAACCGGGTTGACTCCGTCGCCAGCCACATGAGATAGCCGATCAGGTGCTGGGGGTTGCGGAAATGCGGCTTGGGCGGCGAAGGGTCGGCGATCTGCGCCGCGAGCGCCAGACGCACGGCGTCCGACAACTGCTCCTCCTTCTGGCCCCCAGCCCAGGCCGAAGTCATGCCGGCGCCCATCGCACAGAGCAGGGCAATACCAACGGCAATGCTGCGCAGCGCCCGGACGCCGGCACCACTCATGGCCTGCACACCCGGTGTAAGGCAACAGGCCGCACGGCGCTCAACCCTGGGAACGCTGACGCAGATGCGTCAAGATGCCATCGAGCCGAACCGAGGTCGGCGCTTCGTCGCGCCGTTGCTGATACTCCAGCGTACCTGCCGCCAGGCCCCGCTCCGAAACCACCAGTCGATGCGGCACGCCGATCAGCTCCCAGTCGGCGAACATCGCCCCCGGACGCTCGCCGCGGTCGTCGAGCACCACGTCCATGCCGGCTTCCTGCAATTGCGCGTGCAGCCGGTCCGCCGCTTCGCGCACGGCGGCATTGCGCTCGTAGGCGATCGGGCAGATGACCACGGTAAACGGCGCGATGGCCTCGGGCCAGATCATGCCTCGAGCATCATGGTTCTGCTCGATGCATGCCCCAAGAATGCGGGTGATGCCGATGCCGTAGCAGCCCATTTCCAGGATCTGCGACTTCCCGTTCTCGTCCAGATAACTGGCGCCCATGGCCGCCGAATACTTGGTGCCGAGGTAGAACACATGTCCAACCTCGATGCCACGGCAGATGGCCAGTTGTCCCTTGCCGTCCGGGCTCGGGTCGCCAGCCACGACATTGCGGATATCGGCAACCTCGGGTTCCGGAAGGTCACGGCCCCAATTGACTCCGGTGTAGTGGAAATCCTCGACGTTGGCGCCAACGACGAAATCGTGCATATTGGCCACCGTCCTGTCGGCCACGACACGCAGGGGTTTGGCCGTGGCGATGGGGCCGATATAACCCGGTCTGCAACCGAAAGAGGCCAGGATCTCGGCCTCGGTGGCCATGCGCGCATCGGCCATGCCCGGCAGCTTGGAAACCTTGATATCGTTGACCGCGTGGTCGCCACGCACCAGCAGCAACACGACCTGGGTCGACAGCGCTTGGCCCTTGTCGCCGCGCGTATCGACCGCCATCACGACCGATTTGACCGTACGCGACAGCGGCAGGCCCAGGAGGCTGGCGACATCCTCGCACTTCGCAGCGCCGGGCGTTGGGGTTTTACGCAAATCCTCCCCAGGCGTCTGACGCGCCGCGATCAGCGGCAAGGCTTCCGCCAGCTCGACATTGGCGGCATAGCTTGAATCGGGGCAATAGGCGATGGCGTCCTCGCCCGTTTCGGCAATGACGTGGAATTCATGGCTCATGGAGCCGCCGATCGCCCCGGAATCGGCGGCGACCGCGCGGAACTCGAAACCGAAACGCCGGAATATGTTCTGGTAGGCGTCGTACATGACCCCATAGCTGCGCTGGGCGCCGTCGAAATCGCGATCGAAGGAATAGGCATCCTTCATCGCGAATTCCCGTGCGCGCATCACGCCGAAGCGCGGGCGGCGCTCGTCACGAAATTTGGTCTGGATGTGATAGAAGTTCACCGGCAATTGCCGCCACGACCGGATTTCGCTACGCGCAAGGTCGGTGATGACTTCTTCCGAAGTGGGCTGGACCACGAAATCACGCTGGTGCCTATCCTTGATGCGCAACAGCTCAGGGCCATATTTCTCCCAGCGCCCGCTCTCCTGCCATAGTTCGGCAGGCTGCACTACCGGCATGAGCAGTTCGATAGCGCCGGCACGGTTCATTTCCTCGCGCACGATGGCCTCGACCTTGCGTATGGTGCGCAAGCCCAGAGGCATGTAGGTATAGAGACCGGCGGCCAATTTCTTGATCATTCCCGCGCGTAGCATCAGGGCCTGGCTGGCGACTTCGGCATCAGCGGGAGCCTCTTTTTGGGTGGATATAAAAAAGTTGGAAACGCGCATGGAACGTGTGGTCTTGGAAGTGGGAATGGGAACAAGGATAGGACGTGGTGGGCCGCGATCTGAACTCGATCTCGCTGGTCCCACCGACATCGTGCAAGGCCCTGAAAAGGCTCTGCCCGGCTGAGGGCTGGTGCCTATAATGAAAACAAGATTCTAAAAGATGAGGGCTATTGGCCATGTTGGACCGCGAAGGTTATCGTCCCAACGTCGGCATCGTCCTGCTCAACGGCAAAAACCAGGTGTTCTGGGGGAAGCGGGTCAGCGCGCATTCTTGGCAATTCCCGCAAGGGGGCATCAATGCCGGTGAAAATCCCGAGCAGGCGATGTACCGTGAACTGTTCGAGGAAGTCGGACTCAAGCCTTGCCACGTGCATGTGCTCGGGCGCACCCGCAACTGGCTGCGTTACGACGTGCCGCAACAATATCTCCGCCGCGACAACCGCGGCATCTACAAGGGCCAAAAGCAGATCTGGTTCCTGCTCAAGCTCACGGGCCGTGATTGCGACGTCTGTCTGCGTGCGACCAGCCACCCTGAATTCGACGCCTGGCGCTGGAACGATTACTGGATTCCGCTGGACAGCGTGATCGAGTTCAAGCGCGAGGTCTACCAACAGGCCTTGTCCGAGTTGGCACATCTGCTGCCGCGTGTGGAACCGCGCACCCGCTACTTGCGGTCCAATGTGCGGCATGGCCGGACGCTGCATGGCGCTGCGCTCAATCCGGACGCCGTGCCCGAGTGAATGCAGCGCACACGTGCGCTGCACCTGCTTGGCATCACTTCTTGGGTTGTAGCTAGGGTTGCTCTCGGCTTGCGCTTCTGCGCAATCGGTCAGCTTCGACCTGTGGTGCAAGCGCTATGGCTGTGTGAGCACCAGATTATCGCGGTGGATGAGTTCGGGCTCCTCCATGAAACCCAAGATGGATGCGATCTGCGTCGTTGGTGCGCGCCGAATCAGCCTGGCTTCGGCTGCCGCGTAATTACTCAAGCCGCGCGCGATCTCCCGGCCTTGCGCGTCGAACACAGCAATCACGTCGCCGCGCTCGAATTCACCCACCACATCCACGACGCCGACCGGCAACAGGCTGGCACCGCCTTCGCGCAAGCGCTGCGCGGCACCGACGTCCACCTGGACGCGCCCGCCAATCTGCAGATGATCGACCATCCACTGTTTACGTGCCGTAAGCTTGCCTGCACCGGCGCGTAGCTGGCTACCGATGGCTTCGCCTGAAGCCAGGCGCAGCAGGACATCCGTTTCCCGGCCGCTCGCGATCACGGTATGCGCACCGCTTTGCGCGGCGCGCCTGGCGGCCAATACCTTGGTGAGCATGCCCCCCTTGCCGATAGAGCTTCCCGCCCCGCCGGCCATGGCCACGAGCGAAGGGTCGTCCGCCTGCGCGTCAACGATCAACTCCGCAGCCGGATCCTTGCGCGGATCTGCCGAATACAGACCCGGCTGGTCGGTGAGAATGACGAGCGCATCGGCTTCAACCAGGTTGGTGACCAGAGCGCCGAGGGTGTCATTGTCGCCGACCTTGATCTCGTCGGTGACCACAGTATCGTTCTCGTTGATGACAGGCACCACGCCATGCGCCAGCAATGTCAGCAAGGTGCTGCGCGCGTTCAAATAGCGGCGGCGATGGGCAAGATCGGCATGCGTGAGCAGGATTTGCGCGCAATGCCGCCCGCGCGCGCTGAACGCAGCCTCGTAGGCCTGCGCCAGGCCCATCTGGCCGACAGCTGCGGCCGCTTGCAACTCCGGAATTTCGTGCGGGCGCTTCGCCCAGCCAAGGCGCTTCATGCCCTCAGCGATCGCACCGCTCGAAACCAGAATGATCTCCTTGCCCAGACCATGCAGGGCCGTGATCTGGTCCGCCCATCTGGCCACGGCGGCATGATCGATGCCACGCCCATCATCCGTCACCAGACTGGAGCCCACCTTGACGACGAGGCGGCGCGCGGAAACGATCACGGAAAGCTTGTTGAGCTGCTCAGTCTTCATCGCTGACAAATCGTGGATCGTGTGTCGTTTCGGGAACTTCGAGCGCGGCCATGCGTACGGCATCGAAGATGTCCCGCAGCAGGGGATCGAGCCCCTCGCGCGCCAGGGCGGAAACGACATACACCGGCCCCTTGTGGCGCAAGCGCCGCACGATGGTCGTCACGCGAGCCTTGCGTTCGTCGGGCGGCACCATATCGATCTTGTTGAGCACAAGCCAGCGAGGTTTGGCTGCGAGATCGGGGTCGTATTTCTTGAGTTCGGCGACCACGCTGCGCGCATCGCGCACAGGGTCGGCCTCGGGATCGAATGGCGCCACGTCGACCAGATGAAGCAACAAGCGGGTGCGCTGCAAATGCCGCAGAAACTGGTGACCGAGTCCCGCGCCCTCGGCCGCGCCCTCGATCAGCCCTGGAATATCGGCCACGACAAAACTCTGCCCCTCGCCCAGGCGCACCACACCGAGCTGCGGATGCAGGGTGGTGAAGGGATAGTCGGCGATCTTGGGTCGCGCATTGGAGACCGCGGCGATCAAGGTGCTCTTGCCGGCATTGGGCATGCCCAGCAGCCCCACATCAGCCAGCACCTTGAGTTCGAGTTGCAGCTTGCGCTGCTCGCCCGGCTGCCCCGGCGTGCACTGGCGCGGGGCGCGGTTAGTGCTGGATTTGAAGCGCAAGTTGCCCAGCCCACCCGCACCGCCATGCGCGAGCACGATACGTTGGCCCGACTGCGTCAGGTCGGCCACCACTTCGTTGCTTTCGGCGTCGCGAATGAGCGTACCCACCGGAACGCGCAACAGCATGTCGTCGCCCGCAGCCCCGAACTGGTCGGCGCCACGGCCGTGCTCGCCATTTTTGGCGCGGTACAGGCGTTGGTAGCGAAAATCGATCAGCGTATTGAGATTGGAGTCCGCCTCGACGTAAACATGCCCTCCGCGCCCGCCATCACCACCGTCAGGCCCGCCGAATGGGATGAATTTCTCGCGACGAAAGGACATACAGCCGTTGCCGCCCTTGCCGGCAAAGACTTCGATCAGCGCTTCGTCGATGAATTTCACGTGCGGATGTTCTCAAAGCACAAGCCCCGGCTTGCCAAACCTCTGGCAAAAATGCCAGCGGGCTGCAAGCCGGGGCTTGAGGGTCATCTGGAAAAGCCACGGCATTCCTGCCGCGGCTTGCCGAACTCAGGCCTCGGCCGTGTTCAGCGGAGTGATGTTCACGAACTGGCGATTGTGCTCGCCTTTGCGAACAAACTTCACGTGACCATCGACGAGCGCGAACAGCGTGTGATCCTTGCCCGTGCCGACATTCACGCCGGCGTGGAAGCGCGTCCCACGCTGGCGCACGATGATGGACCCTGCCGGAATGGCCTCGCCACCGAAGGCCTTGACGCCAAGTCGCTTGGCTTCCGAGTCACGCCCGTTGCGGGTTGAGCCGCCACCTTTTTTCTGTGCCATGTTGTTCGCTCCTCAAGCTGCGATGCTTTCGATCTGCAGCTCGGTGTAATTCTGCCGATGACCTTGCCGCTTCTGATAGTGCTTGCGACGGCGCATTTTGAAGATATGCACCTTTTCGCCGCGCCCATGCGCCAAGACCTTGGCCTTCACCGCCGCGCCCGCAAGAAGCGGGGTCCCGATCTGGGTGTCGGCGCCGTTAAAAACGGCAAGCACCTGATCGATCACGATGTCCTGGCCAATGTCTGCGGATAACTGTTCTACCCTGATCTTTTCGCCGGCGCAAACCTTATATTGCTTGCCGCCGGTTTTTATGACCGCATACATATGACTACTCCTGGAAAATGACTACGCGGGGGCCTCTGGCAGCGCCGCATCTGGCATCACCAACCCTTAGGCCACGCACCTTGCGACCGTACGTACCCGCACTCGACCCGCCCCAAGGATCAAAATGACGAAGCAAAGGGCATTAAACATTGCATCATAGCAGAATCCGCCTTATCAAACACCGCCCCTGCGCCCAAAGACCGCGCGGACCCAGCTGTGGACAAACGCGCATCGATATGCGATTGAAGACGCACTGCACGCCGTCTCGGCTGGACTGAAGGACCTTATAAAATGCCGCTGGATTTGCCAAGTGGCTTTCAGCATGAGCGCATGCCCCTCTCCCAAACCAGCACACTTCGTGACTTCCACGCACTCGATTCAGTCGATTCTTTCCCCGATAGCCCAGGACATGCTGGAGGTTGATGCGGCCATCCGCCGCAACCTGTCGTCCGAAGTGCAGTTGATCAATGCCATCAGTACTTACATCATCTCTGCTGGCGGCAAGCGCCTGCGGCCAGCCCTTCTTCTCTTGACCGCCAGAGCCCATGGATACACGGGGCCGCATCATCACACCCTCGCCGCCGTGGTCGAGCTCATCCACACGGCGACACTCCTCCATGATGACGTGGTCGACGAGTCCGCTCTGCGGCGCGGCCGCAAGACCTCGAATGCCGCTTTCGGAAATGCGGCAAGCGTGCTCGCTGGAGACTTCCTTTATTCCCGCGCCTTCCAGATGATGGTGACTGCGGACAATCTGCGCATCTTGCAAATCCTGGCCGATGCGACCAATGTCATCGCCGAGGGCGAGGTGTTGCAGCTGCTGAACCTGCATGATCCCGAAGTCAGCGTGGAGCGGTACCTGAAAGTGATCGGCTACAAGACTGCCGCACTGTTCGAGGCCTCGGCGCGCATAGGCGCCGTGCTTGCTGGCTGCGGGAAAGAACTGGAAGACAAAGCCGCCGCCTATGGCCGAACGATAGGCACGGCTTTCCAACTCATCGACGACGCCCTGGACTACAGCGGCAAGCCAGGCGAGATGGGAAAGAACGTCGGGGATGATCTGCGCGAGGGAAAACCCACGCTCCCCTTGATCGTCGCCATGCAACGCTGCCCAGTCTCGGAACGCAAACTGATCGAGGATGCCATTCGCTCCGGACAAGCCGAAGAGATGCCACACATTCTGCAGATTGTCGAAAAAACGCGAGCGCTAGACATTGTTTACGCAACAGCTCAGGCTGAACTGTCGAAGGCGCGAGGCTTCGTGGATGAACTCAAGCCATCCCCTGAACGCGAGGCTCTGATAAACTTATGTGCTTACTCTTTGGACCGCAACGCCTGAGTCATTGAAGCCCGGGAGCTTGCGCGTCCGCTATCCGCATCGGGGTGTAGCTTAGCCTGGTAGAGCGCTACGTTCGGGACGTAGAGGCCGGAGGTTCGAATCCTCTCACCCCGACCAGACATTTTCCTTGTATATCAAGGACACAAAAGCCCCTGACACAGGGGCTTTTGTGTTTCTGGCGCAGGCTGGTGGCAATCACTCACCTCTCGTACCAGCGATGCGCAGAAAGGCTAAAACGGCTTTCTAGACCTTGCTCCACGACCAACGGAGCAACGTCATGGCATCCATCGAGAATCGTTCGCGGTTCAAGGTCGCGGTCCAGAACCGCGATGACCTCACACTGACCTTCGCGCACAGCGCCGTCGCGGCGGTGAAGGCCTACATCGAAGAGCTGAAGGCCAATGGCTTCAAGCCCAAGGTATCGCGACTGAACGACTCGTTCGCGGTGCGCGTGCGTCAAGTCACTCCGCCTTCGACACGTGGGCGACGAGGGATGGCACGAGGTCCTGGGCATCGCCGTTTCGAAGGACCTTCCATGGCGCCCCATTGGCCCGTCGGGGGTGGTCCGTGTTTGCACTAAAAACAAGAAACGACATTGAATATAGTTTTCAAGTCTTTCATTTCAATGATTTTTTTTCTTTGCATCTGTTTGAAAAAACAGTGGTCAAAGTTGCGCTAAGTGCTTGTTTGAAAAGCGGATTTTTCACTTCTCCCTATTGACTGAGGTTTTATTGCCCTCTAAAGTGCAGCCAAGTGCAGAAAAGTGGGTGAAAGTGCATCACCTGAATTCTGCGTCCTGGTAAACGGAGAGGCATGTGTTCATTGGCATATCGGCGTTGACGCTGGACGGCAAGGGTCGGATGACCGTGCCTGCGCGTCATCGTGACGTGCTTTTGGCGCAGGCGGCCGGCCGCCTGACGGTGACCAAGAGTCCCGAAGGCTGTCTGTTGCTGTTCGCCGATCCGCAATGGCAGGAATTTCGCGCCAAGATCGCCGCCTTGCCGATGTCGGCGCAGGGTTGGAAGCGCATCTATCTGGGGCATGCCACGGAGACCGAGATCGACGCCACCGGGCGTGTTCTGATCTCGCCCGAACTGCGTGCCGCGGCGGGGATCGAACGGGACATCGATCTGATCGGCATGGGGTCGCATTTCGAGGTCTGGGATCGCGTCACGCACCATGCGCGCGAGGCGGCTGTGATCGAGGCCGGCATGCCCGATGCGGTGCGCGACATCGTGGTGTGAAGGTGAGCGCGAATGTCTTCGACCCCCGTCCACGCTGCAGCGACCCTGCAGCACCGAACCGTACTGCTGCACGAGGCCGTCGATCAATTGGTGACCGACACGGCCGGCGTTTACCTAGATGCAACCTTCGGACGCGGCGGCCACACGCGCGAGTTGCTTTCGCGCCTGGCGCCAGCCGGCCGTGTGGTGGCGCTGGATCGCGACCCGCAAGCGATTGCGGCGGGGCGGGAGTTGGCGCAGGCGGACGCCCGACTCACGCTCGTGCATGCGCCGTTCTCGGCCTTCGGCGAGGTGTTGAATGGGCTCGGGATCGCAAGTGTGCGGGGCATGCTGTTCGACCTGGGTGTGTCGTCGCCCCAGATCGACGAGACGCGGCGGGGTTTCAGCTTCCGTGGCGACGCGCCTTTGGACATGCGCATGGACACCACACAAGGCGTCACGGCGGCGCAATTTCTGGCCGAAGCCAGTGTTGACGAAATCACCAGGGTGTTGAGGGACTATGGCGACGAACGGGCTGCTTTCCCGATTGCAAAGGCGCTTGTGGCTCGCCGCGAACGGGGCGAGCCCGTCGCCCGCACCGCAGAGCTTGCCACCCTTGTGGCGCAAGCGGTGCGCAGTCGCGAAGCGGGGCAGGACCCGGCCACTCGGACCTTTCAGGCTCTTCGGATTCACGTCAATGCCGAGCTCGCCGAACTCGAAGCGGCACTCGCGCAGGTAAT
>JAJXUC010000010.1:21543-53257 GCA_021783435.1 Pseudomonadota bacterium
CCCTTGTGGCGCAAGCGGTGCGCAGTCGCGAAGCGGGGCAGGACCCGGCCACTCGGACCTTTCAGGCTCTTCGGATTCACGTCAATGCCGAGCTCGCCGAACTCGAAGCGGCACTCGCGCAGGTAATGGCCAGACTGGCTGATGGAGGACGCCTCGTGGTCATCAGCTTTCACTCTCTCGAAGACCGCATGGTGAAACGGTTCATGGCGAGCCAGGCGCGCGCGCCCGAGCTCACGCGCGAGCAGCGGCGCATGCCGGTCGAGCCGGCGCCCTTCCACCCCGGTCTCAGACTGCTGGCGAAACTGCGCCCTGGACAGGCGGAGGTTGGTGCCAACCCGCGCGCGCGCTCGGCCATCATGCGCGTGGCCGAGCGCCTGCCCGAAGCGGAGGCGGCATGACGCGGTTGAATCTCTTGCTGCTGATCGTCACCATGGCCAGCGCCATGAGCGTGGTGCGGGCGCAGTACGAGGCGCGCCGCACCTTCGCTGCGCTCGATGCGGCGCAGCAGCGCGCGACCCAGCTGCAGCTCGACCGCGACCGGCTTCAGGTGGAGGTGCGCGCGCTGTCGGTGCCCGGGCGCATCGAGGAACTCGCCCGCAACACCCTCGGCCTGGTGCCGGTGACCCCGGCGCGCACCGACTACATCAGCGCCGCCCAGGTGCCCAACATTCCCGCCTCGGTGCCGACGCGATGAAACTCACCGCCCGCACAATCGGACCCGGCGTTCGGCAGGCGCATGCCAGCCCGCTTCTGCGCCTGCGCCTGCCGCCGGGCCGGGCCTGGCTGGTCAAGGGCCTGCTGTATCTGGCCTTCTTCGCCTTGATCGCGCGCGCCCTCTGGGTGCAGGTCATCACGACCAACTTTTACCAGAAGCAGGGCGATCTGCGCTTCGTGCGGACCATCGAGCTGCCGGCCATGCGTGGGCGCATCCTGGACCGCCACGGCAATATCCTGGCTTCCAGCATTCCGGTGAAAACCATCTGGGCCGACCCCGAGACCTTGGACGCCGATCCCGCCAAGGTGGCCGAACTGGCGAAGACCCTCGACCTCAACGCCGCCGAATTGCAGCGCCGGCTGAGTCTGGACAAGCAGTTCGTCTATGTGAAGCGTCAGGTCGATATCGACACCGCGCGCAAGGTGCAGGCGCTTGGGATCAAGGGCATCTACTTTTCCCCCAGCTACAGGCGCTACTACCCCGAAGGCGCGGCAGCGGGGCAACTGGTCGGCATCACCGACATCGAGAACCAGGGCCAGAGCGGCCTTGAACTGACGTTCCAGCAGGAGCTGGCTGGACGCCCGGGCACGCGCAAGGTCATGCGCGACCGCCTCGGCAACGTCATCGAGGACGTGGGCGGCGGCATTCCGCCGATCAACGGCGAGGATGTGCAGCTGTCCATCGACAGCAAGATCCAATATCTGACCTACCAGGCGCTCAAGCAGGCCGTGGTGGACAACAAGGCCAAGAACGGCAGCGCCGTGGTGCTCGACGCCACCAACGGCCAGGTGCTGGCCATGGCGAATTACCCGAGTTTCGATCCCAACCACAGGCGCCGCGCCGACCAGGCCGACATGCGCAACTACGCGCTGACCGATACCTACGAGCCGGGATCGGTCATGAAGCCCATCACCATCGCCGCGGCGTTGCAGGCCGGAATCGTCACGCCGCAGACCGTGTTCCACACCGCGCCAGGCTGCCTCAACGTCTATGGCAACAACATCTGCGACGACTCGGACAACGGCACCATCGCATTACCGCAGGTCATCCAGTATTCAAGCAACGTGGCGACGAGCAAGATCGTCATGCGCATGTCGGCGCGCCAGCAGTGGGATATGTACACCGCGGTAGGCCTGGGGCAGCGTCCGCATGTGGCCTTCCCTGGCGCCGCCAGCGGCATCCTGAGGCCATGGGAGAAATGGCGCCCGATCGACGCCGTCACCCAGGGTTTTGGCTACGGCATTTCGGTGTCGACCTTTCAACTCGCGCACGCCTATCTCATCTTCGCCAACCATGGCGAGATCATTCCCGCCACGCTGTTCAAGAGTGATGCGCCGGTGCGCGGTGTGCAGGTGGTGTCTCCCAAGGTGGCGCGCGAGATGCGCAACATGCTTGCCCTGGTGACGCAAAGCGGCGGCACCGCGCCCGCGGCTGCGGTCCCCGGCTACTCCACGGGCGGCAAGACCGGCACGGCCTATATCTGGAAGGGCAACAGCTACGACAAGCACCTGTTCCGCGCCCAGTTCGTCGGCATGGCTCCCATCGGCAAACCGCGCATCGTGATGGCGATCTCGGTCGACCAACCCAGCGCGGGCAAGCATTTCGGTGGCGACGTGTCGGCGCCTGTGTTCGCCCAGGTCGTTCCCCAGGCGCTGCGCATCCTCGGCGTGCCCCCAGACCTTCCCGTGAAGCCAGATGTGGCGCCCGCCCTTTCCGCGCAGACGCAGCCTGCCCCGCGCGCCGAACAGAACGGGGCCGGCGCATGACATCGACCTACGACACCGTGGGTTCCGTGCTCCACGCGCTGCGCAGCACCGGCGTGCCGGCCACGGCCGACTGGACATGCGACTCGCGCGAGGTGCGCGCGGGCGACGTGTTCGTCGCCTGGCCCGGCGCCGCCACGGACGGCCGCCGTTTTCTGGCCGAAGCGTTTGCGCGGGGCGCCGTGGCGGCGCTGGTGGAGGACGAAGGCGCCGAGGCCTTCGCGCTCGCGCCGCAGGTGCTGCGGGTGCGCCAGCTCAGGCGCCTGGCGGGCGAGCTGGCCGATGCCTGGTACGGCCACCCCTCGCGGCATATGACCGTGCTGGCCGTCACCGGCACCAACGGCAAGACGTCTTGCGCCCTGTGGACGGCCCAGACGCTGGGCGCGTCCGGGCATCCATGCGGCGTGGTCGGCACCTTGGGCGCCGGCATGCCAGATGCGCTCAGGCCGACCGGGCTCACCACGCCTGACCCGGTGCGCCTGCACCGCGAACTCGCCGCCATGCGCGCACATGGCGTGACGCACTGCGCGATCGAGGCTTCGTCCATCGGCATCGAGGAAGGCAGGCTCGACGGCCTGCGGGTGCATGCCGCCGCCTTCACCAATCTGACCCAGGACCACCTCGACTACCACGGCAGCATGGAACGCTATGCCGCTGCCAAGCGCAGGCTGTTCGACTGGCCCGGATTGCAGGCAGCCGTGCTCAATGTCGACGACACGATGGGTGAGCGCCTGGCATCGCACTGCCGCCAGCGCGGGCTGCAAGTCGCAACCACCTCGCTGGAGCAGGCCGCCGACTGGCGGGCTCTGAGCGTGGCCAGTACGGCAGCCGGCATGCGCATCGAACTTGCCCATGGCGGGCAGGAGGCCCGACTCGACCTGCCGCTGGTCGGGCGTTTCAATGCCGCCAATGTGCTCACCGTCTGTGGCTTGCTGCGCAGTTGCGGCCTCGGCTTCGACGCCATGATGCAGGCCCTGGCGGAGATCGCGCCCCCTCCGGGGCGTATGCAACTTGTCGGCGGCAGACAGGCGCCGCTGGTCGTGGTGGACTACGCCCACACGCCCGACGCGATGGCCCAGGCGCTGCAGGCCCTGCGCCCGGTGGCGTTGCAGCGCGGCGGCAAGCTCTGGTGCCTGTTCGGCGCCGGCGGCGACCGCGACCGCGGCAAGCGCGCGCCGATGGCGGCTGCTGCCGAAGCGCATGCCGACCATGTCGTGCTCACCAGCGACAACCCGCGCAGCGAGGCGCCGCAGGCCATTCTCGACGATCTGTTGCAAGGCCTGGGGTCGCAAGCGCAGGCCGTCGCGGTGGAGGATCGCGCCCAGGCCATCGTCCAGACCCTGGCGCATGCCGATGCCGCCGACGTCGTGCTGCTGGCAGGCAAGGGCCACGAGGTGACGCAGGAGCAGGACGGGCGCAAACAGCCGTTCAGCGATGTCTTCCATGCCCGCATGGCTCTGCAGGCGCGCGGAGGAGGCCTGTTCACTCTCGGCGAGCTGCAAGCCTGGGTCGGCGGCCGGTTGCATGGGGACCCCGCGACACCACTTGGGCGCGTCTGCACCGATACCCGTGAATTGCGCGTCGGCGATTTGTTCGTCGCCTTGCGCGGTGCGCGTTTCGATGCGCACGATTTCCTCCCCCTGGCGGCGCAGGCCGGCGCCGTGGCCGTCCTTGCCGAGCGCGGCGTGCATGCTTGCGGGCTGCCCGGGGTGGAGGTTGGCAGCAGCCTGCGCGCGCTGGGCCTGCTCGCACGGGCATGGCGCCGCCAGCAGGCGGCCATGCCGCTGGCGGCCGTCACGGGCAGCAACGGCAAGACCACGGTCACGCAAATGGTCGCGTCCATTCTCGGCGCGTGGCTGGGCGATGGCGGCTATCTGTCCACGCGGGGCAATTTCAACAACGAGGTCGGCGTACCGCTCACCCTGCTGCGCCTGCTTCCGCAACATCGGGCCGGCGTCGTGGAACTCGGCATGAACCATCCGGGCGAGGTCGCCACGCTGGCCGCTATCGCCGAGCCCACGGTGGCCCTGGTCAACAACGCGCAGCGCGAACACCAGGAGTTCATGCAGACGGTCGAGGCCGTGGCGCGCGAGAACGGCAGCGTGCTTGCTGCCCTGCCGACGCAGGGCGTGGCGGTGTTTCCGGCCACCGATGCCTTCGCCGCGCTGTGGGCTCAGCTTGCCGCCGGCCGCCGGCTCATGCGCTTCGCTCTGCATGATGCGGCGGCGCCGGTTGTGGCCGAGGTCACCGGCTGGATACTCCCGGGCGAACAGGGGGATGAAGGCGGCATGCGCCTGCACCTGCGCACGCCTGTCGGGGAAGCGGATTTGCGCCTGCAGGTGATGGGCGTGCACAACGCCCATAACGCGCTGGCCGCGGCCGCGGCGGGGCTGGCCAGCGGCGCGCCGCTGGAGGCGGTGGTGGCGGGACTGGAAGCCTTCCGCGCGGTGGCTGGGCGCATGCAGCGCAGCCAACTTGTGCTGCCCACGGGCGAGCGCCTCACGCTCATCGACGACACCTACAACGCCAATCCCGATTCGGTGCGCGCCGCCATCGACGCCCTGGCCGCCTTGCCCGGGCGGCGCCTGCTGGTGCTGGGCGACATGGGCGAGGTGGGCAGCCAGGGGCCCGCCTTCCATGCCGAAGTGGGCGCTCATGCCGCCGAGCGCGGGATCGATACGCTGTGGGCGGTGGGCGATCAGTCCCGCCACGCCGCCGAGGCCGCGAGCCGCGGCGGCGTGGCCGTGCTTCACGCTGCCGATTGCGCATCGCTGGCCATCGACGCGGCCACGCTGCGCGGATTCGATGTCGTGCTGGTCAAGGGCTCGCGTTTCATGCGCATGGAGCGGGTCGTGCGCGCCGTGCAGGCGCTCGGCGCGCAGACGCAGAACGCGCATACACAGGAGGCGCCCCATGCTGCATAGCCTGGCCATGTGGCTGATGGCGCAGTCGCCCGACCTGCGCTTTTTCCGGGTGTTCAACTACATCACCTTCCGCGCCGTGATGAGCACGCTGACCGCCTTGTTCATCGGTCTGATGGCCGGCCCCGGCGTGATCCGCAAGCTCACCGCGATGAAAGTCGGCCAGGCGGTGCGCCAGGACGGGCCGCAAACCCATCTGATCAAGACCGGCACGCCCACCATGGGCGGGGTGCTGATCCTCATCGCCATCACCGCCTCGACCCTGCTGTGGATGGACCTGTCCAACCGCTTCGTCTGGCTGGTGCTCATCGTCATGCTGGGGTTCGGCGCCATCGGCTGGGTGGACGATTACCGCAAGGTGGTGCATCGCGACCCGAACGGCATGCGCTCGCGCGAGAAGTATTTCTGGCAGTCGCTCATCGGGCTGCTGGCGGCGTTCTACCTGGCCTTCGCGGTGTCGGGCAAGGGCAACCCGCAGGTGCTGCACCTGTTCATCGAATGGATCAGGAGCGGCCTGACCATGCCGCTGCCGCCCGCGGCCGACCTCATCGTGCCCTTCTTCAAGTCGGTGAGCTATCCCCTGGGCATCGCCGGCTTCATCGTGCTGACCTATTTCGTCATCGTGGGGGCGAGCAACGCCGTCAACCTCACCGACGGCGCCGACGGTCTGGCCATCATGCCCACGGTCATGGTGGGCGGCTCGCTGGGCGTGTTCGCCTATGTCACGGGCAATGCGGTGTTCTCCAAATACCTGCTGTTCCCCTTCATCCCTGGCACCGGCGAACTGCTCATCTTCATCGGCGCCATGGTCGGCGCCGGGCTGGCGTTCCTATGGTTCAACGCCTATCCCGCCCAGGTGTTCATGGGCGACGTCGGGGCGCTGGCGCTGGGGGCGGCGCTGGGCACCATCGCGGTCATCGTGCGGCAGGAGATCGTGCTGTTCATCATGGGCGGGGTGTTCGTGGTCGAGACGCTCTCGGTGATGATCCAGGTCGGCTACTTCAAGTACACCAAGCGCAAATACGGCCAGGGCCGGCGCATTTTCAAGATGGCCCCGCTGCATCACCACTTCGAGCAGCTGGGCGTGAAAGAGTCCCAGGTGGTGATCCGGTTCTGGATCGTCACCATGATGCTGTGCCTGGCCGGCCTGGCCAGCCTGAAGCTGCGGTGAACCGGACATGAACCTGCAAGGCAAGTCCGTCCTCGTCCTCGGCCTCGGCATCTCCGGCCTGGCCATGCTGCGCTGGTGCGCCGCGCAGGGCGCCGCGGTGCGCGTGGCGGACAGTCGTGCGGAACCGCCCAGCCGGCAGGCGCTGCGCGAGGAATGGCCGGACGTGGAAGTCCACCTCGGTGTAGCTGACCCGACCTTGCTCGATGGCGTGGATCTCCTGGCCGTGAGCCCCGGCATCGCTCCGCACGACCCTGCCTTCGGCCCGTTGCTGGACGCTGCGCGTCAGCGCGGCGTCGACGTGTTCGGCGAACTCGGGCTGTTCATGGCTGCGCTGCGCGAACTGCATCAACGTGTGGGTTACGCACCGAAGGTGCTGGCCATCACGGGGACCAACGGCAAGACCACGGTCACCGCGCTCACGGCCGAACTCCTGCGTGGCGCGGGCATGGACGCGGTTGCCGCCGGCAACATCGGACCGGCCATGCTGGACGTGTTGCGCGAGCGCCTGGCGGAGAACCGCCTGCCTGCAGCCTGGGTGCTCGAGCTTTCAAGCTTCCAGCTGCACGGCGCGGACGACTTCGCGGCCAGCGCCGCCACCGTGCTCAATGTCACCCAGGACCACCTCGACTGGCATGGCAGCATGCAGGCCTACGCTGCGGACAAGGCGCGCATCTTCGGCCCGCAACCCTGGAACCTGGCCGAGCCACCGGGCCTGATGCTGCTCAACCGCGACGATGCGCAGGTCATGGCCATGCGCCGCGAGAGCA
Organism: Pseudomonadota bacterium; assembly: GCA_021783435.1. The sequence continues at coordinate 28,881 of JAJXUC010000010.1, forward strand.
GGCGCCAGCAGACCTTCGGTCTGGACGCGCCGGGCGCCGCAGGCGACTGGGGCGTAGCGCAGGAGCAGGGCATGGCCTGGCTGGCCCGCGCGCAAAGCCAGGTCGACGAGGAAGCGCCCAAGCGCCGCGGCAAGGGCGCCTTGCCCGCGCCCGAAGCGCCCGTGGTGTTGCAAAGGCTCATGCCGGCCGACGCGCTGCGTATCCGCGGCCGGCACAACTGGGCCAACGCGCTGGCCGCGCTGGCCCTGGCCGAAAGCGCCGGCGCGCCCCTCGCATCCATGTTGCACAGCTTGCGCGCTTACCGCGGCGAGCCGCATCGCATGCAGGTGCTGGGCGTGGTGCGCGGTGTCGAGTGGATCGAAGACAGCAAGGGGACCAACGTTGGTGCCACGGTCGCCGCGCTGCGCGGCATGGACCGCCCCGTGGTGCTGATCGCCGGTGGCGACGGCAAGGGGCAGGACTTCGCGCCTCTGGCGCAGGCGGCAGCCGGCAAGCTGCGCGCCGCCGTACTGATCGGCCGCGATGCCGTGCGCCTGGCGCAGGCGCTTGGGGAGGTTTGCCCCACCGAGCAAGCCGAAAGTCTGGAGCAGGCCGTGCGGCGCGCCGCGGCGCTCGCCTTCGAGGGCGACGTCGCCTTGCTTTCGCCGGCCTGCGCCAGCCTGGACATGTTCCGCAATTACGTGCATCGGGCCGAGGTGTTCGCCACCGCGGTGCGCGAATGGGCCGAGGCGCATGGCACGATGCTGGAGGTCCAGCCGTGATGACGCTGCCGTGGTTCGGCCGCAAGCCGCGCAAGGACAAGCCGACCCCCATGCCGGTGCGCATCGGCTATGTGGGACCTGCGGCGTCGCGCATGCTGGACTTCGACCAGAACCTGCTGTGGGTGCTCGTGCTGCTTCTGGCCTTCGGCCTGGTCATGGTGTATTCGGCCACGGTCGCCATCCCCGAGGATCCGCACTACGCGCGCTGGTCGCAGTTCCACTTTTTCTGGCGCGACCTGGCCGCGGTGGCGCTGGGCTTGATCGGCGGCTGGGTGGTGTTCCAGTTCCCGATGAAGTTCTGGGAGCGCTGGGCTCCCCATCTCTTCGTGATATCGCTCGTCATGCTGGTTGCCGTGCTCGTGCCCTTCCTCGGCAAGGGGGTCAACGGCTCGCGGCGCTGGATTCCGCTCGGGGTGTTCAATTTCCAGCCTTCGGAGCTGGTCAAGCTCACCATCATTCTGTACGCGGCCGATTTCATCGTGCGCAAACAAGACGTCAAGCAGAGGTTCGGCAAGGCTTTCCTGCCGATGGCCGCCGCACTCGGTTTCATCGGCGTGCTGCTGCTGGCCGAGCCGGACATGGGCGCCTTCCTGGTGATCGCCTCGGTGGCCATGGTCATCCTGTTTCTCGGCGGGGTGAACGGCAAGATGTTCAGCGCGCTGACCGTGGTCATGATCGGCGCTTTCGTGCTGATGATCGTGCTGTCCCCCTGGCGGCGCGATCGCATCTTCGCCTACCTCAATCCCTGGGCCGAGGCCAACGCGCAGGGCAGCGCCTACCAGCTTGCCCATGCCCTCATCGCCATGGGACGTGGCCACTGGCTCGGCGTGGGCCTGGGCGGCAGCGTGGAAAAGCTGCACTACCTGCCCGAACCGCAGACCGATTTCCTGCTCGCCATCATCGGCGAGGAGCTGGGTTTCGCCGGGGTGCTGGTGGTGACCCTGGTGTTCGCCTGGATCACCAAGCGCGCCTTCGACATCGGCCGCCAGGCGCTGGCCTCCGACCGCATGTTCTCGGCCCTGGTGGCCCAGGGTGTCGGCGTTCTCGTCGGCGGCCAGGCCTTCATCAATATCGGCGTCAATCTCGGGCTGCTGCCGACCAAGGGTTTGACCCTGCCGCTGCTGAGCTATGGCGGCTCGGCCACGCTGGTGTCGCTGCTGGCCCTGGCCATTTTGCTGCGCGTGGATTTCGAAAACCGCGTGCTCATGCGGGGAGGCCACGTATGAGCGCGCCGCGCACCGCCGTGATCATGGCCGGCGGCACCGGCGGCCACATCTTTCCCGGGCTTGCCGTGGGCGAGGGCCTGCGGGCGGCCGGCTGGCAGGTGCACTGGATGGGGGCGCCGAACGGGATGGAGGCGCGGCTGGTTCCCGCACAGGGCTATCCGATGCTGTGGGTGAACTTCGGCGGCCTGCGCGGCAAGGGCCTGGCGACCAGGCTGCTGCTGCCTCTGCGCCTGCTGCGCGCGTTCTGGCAGGCCTTGCGTGCGCTGCGCCGCGTGCATCCCGGCGTGGTGCTGGGCATGGGCGGCTATATCACCGTGCCCGGTGGCCTGATGAGTGACTGGGCCGGTGCGAAGCTGGTGCTGCACGAGCAAAACGCCGTGGCCGGCATGAGCAACCGTCTGCTGGCCAGGCTGGCGGACCGCGTGCTCACCGCATTTCCTCACACCCTGCCGACCGGAGACTGGGTCGGCAACCCCGTGCGGCAGGGCATACGCGATCTGGCCCCGCCCGCGCAGCGCTACGGTGCGCGCGGCGGCCCGCTGCGCATTCTCGTGGTGGGCGGTAGCCTGGGCGCGCAGGCGCTCAACGAACGCGTGCCACAGGCGCTGGCCCTGCTCGACCCGCAGCGGCGCCCGACGGTGCTGCACCAGAGCGGGCGCGGACATCTGCAGGCCCTGCGGCAGCGCTATGCGGACCTGGGCCTGCAGGCCGACTGCCGCGAGTTCATCGACGACATGGCTGCGGCGTACGCCGACGCCGATCTCGTGATCTGCCGCGCGGGCGCCTCGACCGTGAGCGAAGTGGCCTGCGCCGGCGTGGCCGCGCTGTTCGTGCCGTTCCCGCACGCGGTCGACGACCACCAGACCGCCAATGCGCGTTTCCTGGCCGAGCCGGGCGCGGCCCTGCTCGTGCAGCAGAAGGAACTGACGCCCGAGCGCCTGGCCGCCGAACTGCGCGGCCTCAGCCGGCCTCGCCTGCTGACGATGGCGCAGCAGGCCCATGGCCTGGCCCGCCGCGATGCGGTCGAGCGCATCGTCGCGGCGTGCGAGTCCTTGGAGACCTCACGATGAAACACGCCATTCAACACATTCATTTCGTCGGCATCGGCGGCGCCGGCATGAGCGGCATCGCCGAGGTTCTGCTCAATCTGGGCTATGCCGTCAGCGGCACCGATTTGAGCGAAAGCGGTGCGGTGCAACGCCTGCGCTCCCTGGGCGCGCGCATCGCCCTGGGCCACGACGCCGCACATATCGCCGGGGCCGACGCGGTGGTCGTGTCCACCGCGGTGGGGCCGGACAACCCGGAGGTGCGCGCCGCCCGGACCCGCCACATTCCGGTGGTGCCGCGCGCGGTCATGCTGGCCGAGTTGATGCGCCTCAAGCGCGGCATCGCCATCGCCGGGACGCACGGCAAGACGACGACGACGAGCCTGGTGGCCAGCGTGCTGGCCGAGGGCGGGCTCGACCCCACCTTCGTCATCGGCGGCCGGCTCAACAGCGCGGGCACCCATGCCAAGCTGGGGCAGGGCGAGTACATCGTGGTCGAGGCCGACGAGTCCGATGCGTCCTTTCTCAACCTGCTGCCGGTGATGGCGGTGGTGACGAATATCGACGCCGACCACATGGACACCTACGGCCACGACATGGCCAGGCTGCGCCAGGCCTTCGTCGCGTTCATCGCCCGCCTGCCGTTCTACGGCGCCGCCATTCTGTGCGTGGACGATCCCGGGGTCAGGGCGGTTCTTCCTTTCGTCTCCAAGCCGGTGACGCCTTACGGCTTGAGTGAGGACGCGCAGGTGCGCGCGATCGACGTGCGCGCCGAGAACGGTCGCATGCACTTCACCGCGCTGCGGCACAACGGCGTGATGCTGCCGCCGCTCGCGGTCACGCTCAACCTGCCGGGATTGCACAACGTGCGCAATGCGCTGGCCGCCATCGCGGTGGCGGCTGAACTCGGCGTGGACGATGCCGCGGTGGTCAAGGCGCTGACCGAGTTCCACGGCGTGGGCCGGCGTTTCCAGCGCTACGGCGAGATCGACCTGCCCGCAGGCGGACGATTCACGCTGATCGACGACTACGGCCACCATCCGGTGGAAATGGCGGCCACGCTGGACGCGGCGCGCGGCGCGTACCCGGACCGGCGCATCGTGCTGGCGTTCCAGCCGCACCGCTACACCCGCACGCGCGATCTGTTCGAGGATTTCGTCGCCGTGCTCGGCCAGGCCGACGCGGTGCTGCTGGCCGAGGTGTACGCGGCGGGCGAACCGCCCATCGTTGCCGCCGACGGCCGCAGCCTGGCGCGCGCGCTGCGCGTGGCCGGCAAGGCCGAACCGGTGTTCGTCGACGATATCGGGGCCATGCCGCGAGCCGTCCTCGATCTCGCGCGGGATGGCGACGTGGTGCTGTGCATGGGCGCGGGTTCCATCGGCGGTGTGCCGCAGCAGATCGTGGATCTCGCGCGCAGCATGGAGAGGCAGGCATGAACCGGATCCAAAGCTCCGCGATCGACCCGCGCGCCCTGGGTCGGGTGGCCGTGCTCATGGGCGGCTCGTCGAGCGAGCGCGAAGTCTCGCTGATGTCCGGCAAGGGCGTTCTCGCCGCGCTGCAGGCGCGGGGGGTCGATGCCATCGCCTTCGATCCGGCCGAGCGCGCCCTCTGCGAGCTGCGCTCACTGGCCGTACAGCGCGTGTTCATCGCCCTGCACGGCCGGCACGGCGAGGACGGCACGGTACAGGGCGCGCTCGAACTGCTCGGCATCCCCTACACCGGCCCCGGCGTGATGGCGTCGGCCCTGGCCATCGACAAGCACATGACCAAGCGCCTTTGGCAATGCGAGGGGCTGTCCACCCCAGCCTGGCGCATGGTGGCAAGCGCCGCGCAGGCGCGTGCCGCGGCGGGCGAACTCGGCCTGCCGTTGATGTTCAAGGCCTCCCACGAGGGCTCCACGCTCGGCCTGGCGCGTGCCGACACCACGCAGCAGGTCGATGCGGCCTATGCCGAGGCGGCGCGCTTCGACGCCGCCGTGCTGGCCGAGCAGTTCATCGCCGGCGACGAGGTGACCTGCGGCGTGCTGGGCGAGGGCGACGGCGCGGTGGCGCTGCCGCTCATCCACATCGTGGCGCCCGGCGGCAACTACGACTTCGAGCACAAATACTTCAGCGACGAGACCCAGTACATCTGCCCGAGCGGCCTGCCGCCGGCCGAGGAGCAGGCCATCGCCGAACTCGTGCTGGCGAGCTACCGCACGCTCGGATGCCGGGGCTGGGGGCGGGCCGACATCATGATTCGCGCCACCGACCGCAAGCCCTTCCTGCTGGAACTCAACACCAGCCCGGGCATGACGGGCCATTCCCTGGTGCCGCTGGCCGCGCGCGTGGCGGGTCTGAACTACGAGGATCTGTGCCTGCGCATCCTGGCCGATGCCCGCCTGGACAGCGGCACGGGCGCCGTTCCCGGAGCACGGCCGTGACGCGCGAGCTGCCCCTGGACATCCGGTTGATGAACGTCACCAGCCGCGCGCTGCTGTGGCTGTTCATGCTGGGTGCCCTGGCGGTGGCCGGCAACTGGTTCGTCCAGCGCCCATGGTGGGCCATCCGTAGCGTGCGCGTCGAGGGCAATTTGCAGCATGTCAGCGCCACAGCGCTGCGCGGCGAGGCGCTGCCGCGACTGCAGGGGAATTTCTTCACGGTCAGCCTGGCCGCCGCGCAGCAGGCGTTCGATCAGGTGCCGTGGGTGCGCAAGGCTGTGGTGCAGCGCGTGTGGCCGCTCTCGCTCCTGGTCACGCTCGAGGCGCAGCAGCCACTGGCTTTCTGGAGCGATGGCAGCACGGTGGTGGGTCTGATCAACACCCACGGGCAGCTGTTCGAGGCCAATCTGGGCGAGGTGCAGGATATGGCGCTTCCCAGCTTCTCCGGTCCGGCCGGCAGCGAGGGGCGCGTGGCGCAGATGTATGCCGAACTTTCCCGGGATTTCGCGCCGCTGAAATGGAAGATCGCCAAGCTGGAGATGGGCGCCGAAGGCAACTGGCGGGTGCAGGTCGAGGGCGGACCCAGACTGGATCTGGGCAGCGACCGCGACGCGCAGGCCTTCCAGCAGCGCCTGCAGCGTTTTCTCGTGCTGGCGCCGCGCGTGCTGGCGCGTTACGGACGCGCCATGACGAGCGCCGATCTGCGCTACAGCAACGGCTTTGCCGTGCGCTTGGCGGGAGTGGATTTACCGGGCGGAAAACCCGATTCGAAAACGATGCAACGACAAGACAAGGCGAGGGAGCACAGGTGATGGCCAAGGATTACAAGGATCTGGTGGTGGGGCTGGACATCGGTACCTCCAAGGTGCTGGCGATGGTGGCCGAGATCCTGCCCCAGCAGGACAGCCCGGCGGCCAAGCTCAAGATCGTGGGCATGGGGCAAGCCGCCACGGCCGGCATGCGCCGCGGCGTGGTGGTGGACATCGAGGCCACCGTGCAGTCCATCCAGGCCGCGCTGAAGGAGGCCGAGCTGATGGCCGACTGTCGCATCACGCGCGTGATCACCGGCATCACCGGCAGCCATATCCGCGGCCAGAATTCGGAAGGCATGGTGGCGATCAAGGACCGCGAGGTGACGCAGAACGACGTGTCGCGCGTGATCGAGACCGCCAAGGCGGTCAACATCCCCACCGACCAGCGCCTGCTGCTGGTCGAGCCGCAGGAATTCATCATCGACGGCCAGGAGGTCAAGGAGCCGGTGGGCATGAGCGGCATCCGCCTGGAAACCAAGGTGCACATCGTCACCGGCGCGCAGACCGCGGCCGAGAACGTGATCAAGTGCGTGCGCCGCTGCGGCCTCGAAGTCGACGCCGTGGTGCTGCACCCGCTGGCCTCCAGCCACGCCGTGCTCACGGAGGATGAAAAGGAACTGGGCGTTGTGCTGGTGGACGTTGGCGCCGGCGTGACCGACGTGGCCATCTACACCGGCGGCTCGATTCGCCACACCGCCATCATCCCCATCGCCGGCGAGCTCATCACCAGCGACATCGCCATGGCGTTGCGCACACCGACCAAGGATGCCGAGGACATCAAGATCGAGCATGGCGTCGCCAAGCAGCTGCTGGCTGGCGTGGACGAGCGCCTCGAGGTGCCGGGGCTGGGCGACCGCGGGCCGCGCATGCTCTCGCGCCAAGCGCTGGCCGGGGTCATCGAGCCGCGCGTGGAGGAGATCTTTTCCCTGGTGCAACAAGTGGTGCGCGACTCGGGTTTTGAGGAATTACTGTCCTCCGGCGTGGTTCTTACGGGTGGCGCAGCGCAGATGCCGGGCATGGTCGAGTTGGGCGAGGACATTTTTCTCAAGCCCGTGCGGCTTGGCTTGCCGCAATACACGGGGCCGCTTTCCGACATGGTGCGCAGCCCACGCAATGCGACGGCGATGGGACTGCTGGTGGAGGCGCAGACACAGCGTCAGCGCGGCGCACGCATCGCGCAGAAAGCTGGCAGCGCCGGCACGCTGGTGACGAGGATACGCGACTGGTTCGCAGGGAATTTCTAGAGATTCAACGGGGCTTGCCGCCGCAAGGCGGCCGGCATGGAGTGGGCAGGAGAGGGTCTTTTTCTTTCTATCGACGGAGGTGCATCATGGCTTTTGAAATGATCGAGGACGCAAACGACAGTGCGTTCAACAGCGGAACCAACATCAAGGTGATCGGCATGGGCGGCGGCGGCGGCAACGCCGTCGAGCACATGATCCAGTGCGGCGTGAAAGGCGTCGAGTTCATCTGCGCCAACACCGACGCGCAGGCGTTGAAGGTATCCAGCTCGCACCGCTTCATTCAGCTCGGCAAGACCGGCCTGGGCGCTGGCGGCAAGCCGCAGGTGGGGCGTGACGCGGCCGAGCAGGCGCAGTCCGAGATCCGCGACGCGCTGGCCGGCGCGCACATGCTGTTCATCACGGCCGGCATGGGCGGCGGCACGGGCACGGGCGCCGCTCCTGTCGTTGCGCGCATCGCGCGCGAAATGGGCATCCTCACCGTCGCGGTGGTGACCAAGCCTTTCGAGTTCGAGGGCACCAAGCGCCTGTCCAACGCCGAAAATGGCCTGGAGGAACTGGAGAAGCATGTCGACTCCCTGATCATCGTGCTCAACGAGAAGCTGCTCGAGGTCTATGGCGACGACATCTCGCAGAAGGAGGCCTTTGCCAAGGCCAACGACGTGCTGAAGAATGCCACCGGCGGCATTGCCGAGATCATCAATGTTCCGGGCATGATCAACGCCGACTTCGAGGACGTGAAGACGGTGATGGGCGAACCGGGCAAAGCCATGATGGGCACGGCCGTGGCCAGTGGCGCCGACCGCGCCCGGCTAGCAGCCGAGCAGGCCGTGGTCTGCCCGCTGCTCGACGGCGTGGACCTGTCCGGGGCCAAGGGCGTGCTGGTCAACATCACCGCGGACGACTCGCTCAAGCTTTCCGAGACGCGCGAGGCGATGAACGCCATTCGCGCCTATGCCGCGCCCGACGCCCACATCATCTTCGGCACCGTGAACGATCCGACCATGGGCGATTCGCTGCGCGTGACCGTGCTGGCAACCGGCCTGTCACGCGCCAGGGCCGCCATGAAGGCGGCGCCCGCGCTGACGGTGCTGCGCACGGGCACGGATTCCATGCCCATGGCCATGGGCGGCATGCAGTCCGGCAAACCGGTCGACGAGCATCAGATTCCGGCCATCTGGCGCAACCCGCGCGGCAACGCGCCGTCGGCCCATGTCAATGCGCTGATGCAAAGCGGCATGGACGAGTTGGAGATCCCGGCATTCCTGCGCAAGCAGGCGGATTGAACGGGTTCGCCAAGAGATCGACGTCGATTGCGTTCCCGCTTCCTGCGACGTCTCCGGTCGCATGCGGCGGCAGGTCCGATGAAGACCGGCGGATGGCCCCGTTCCGCCCGGCATCGATCGGACCTCGCCCTGTCCCTTAGGCCTGGTGCCTGCGGTGGCCTGTCGGCGCGCGCTGCCTCCCGCGTGCCGACAGGTCTGCAGGGCGATTCGCGGGCCATTAAAATAGCTGCCGGTTATCAATGATTGTGAATCGATTGCAAAAGCGGCCAGCCATGTTGTCTCAACGCACCATCCGTTCGGCCAATCGCGCCGTGGGCGTCGGCCTGCACAGCAGCGAGCGCGTCGAACTCACCTTGCACCCGGCCCCCCCCGACACCGGCATCGTGTTTCGGCGCACCGATCTGCCGCAGCCCGTGACCATCGCCCTGCACCCGCAGGCCGTGGTAGACACACGCATGGCCACCACGCTGGGCGCGGGAGGCGCGAAAATCCACACCGTCGAGCATCTGCTCTCCGCCTGCGCCGGGCTGGGCATCGACAATCTGCTGGTGGACGTCGACGCCGAGGAAATTCCCATCCTCGACGGATCGGCCTCCAGCTTCGTTTATCTGCTGCAGTCCGCCGGTCTGCAGCAGCAAGCGGCGGCCAAACGTTTCATCCGCATGCGCCGCGCCGTCGAGGTCCGCAGCAGCGACCGCGATGGCGAGAAATGGGCGCGCCTGGAGCCGCACGACGGCTTCCGTCTGCGTTTCGCCATCGAGTTCGACCATCCCGCCATCGACCAGACGGCGCAGGACTACAGCTTCGATTTCGACATGCAGGCCTATGTGCGCGACATCGCGCGCGCGCGCACCTTCGGCTTCATGCGCGACGTCGACGCGCTGCGCGAACTGGGTCTTGCCCAGGGCGGGAGCATGGAAAACGCGATCGTGATGGACGAGTCGCGCATCCTCAACCAGGAAGGGCTGCGTTTCGACGCGGAATTCGTCAAGCACAAGATGCTCGACGCCATCGGCGATCTCTACGTCATCGGTCATCCCATCATCGGCGCCTACAGTGCCTACCGCAGCGGACATGCGGTCAACAACGCCCTGCTGCGCGCCGTGCTGGCCGACCCGGATTCCTACGACATCGTCAGTTTCGCCGACGCCACCGACGCGCCAGCCGGGTATCGCGACACGCTCAAGGCCGCCGCCTGATCCGATTTCGCCCGCCGCGTCGAGCGCGCGGTCATCTCAAGCTTCATGGTCCTGCGCATGCCGCGCCCGCAGCTCGCGCAGGCGCGCGCGCACTGCGGCTGGGGCCTGCGAGGCCGTCACGGTGCGGTCATGTGCGCGGCTCGGTATCTGAGGCGTGTCGGGCTCGTGCACCCGCACCATGATGCGTTGCACGGGCCACCGCGCCTGCTGCAAGTGGCGCAGCAGCAAGGGCCTATACAGCTTGAGCTTGGCCGCCACCGCTGGCGAGGATGCCGTCAGGTGCCACATCCCTTCAGCCCATTTGCCTGGGCGCACGGCCTCGACCAGTTCCGGGGGCAGCGTCGTGCGCAGGGCGGCCCACATTTTTTGCGATGTGAGCGCTTGCTCCTTGAGTGTCATCAAGGTTTGCGTACGCTGCATCCACTGCGGCAGCATGGCCATAGTGACTGCCGGCGGGGTGCGGAACTGCGATCGGCGCGTCTTGCGCGGCTGTGAGGCGTTGGTGGTCATGAGGGCCGCAAAGGTGGCATGGGGATCATTGTCATGCAGGATGGAGCAGACTCGCGCAACGGGAGCGCTGAGTAGAATGAATATTTCCTCGCGATGGCACGCGGGGCGCAGCGCACTCCCCCAGCCAGGGCCGTGGTTGGTTCCGGCCCGACGCGTGCCACACCCAGACCGACCCATGCCCGCATCCTTCCTGACACGCATTTTCGGCAGCCGCAACGAGCGGCTGCTGCGCCAATACAGGCGCGTGGCGCAGCGCATCAACACGCTGGAAGCCCAGTTCGAAAAACTCACCGACGAGGAGCTGCGTGCCAAGACCGCCGAGTTCAAGCAACAGGTGGCCAACGGGCGCAGTCTCGACGATCTGCTCCCCGAAGCCTTCGCCGTCGTGCGCGAGGGCGGCAAGCGGGCGCTGCGCATGCGGCACTTCGACGTTCAGCTCATCGGCGGGATGGCGCTGCACAACGGCAAGATTGCGGAAATGCGCACCGGGGAGGGCAAGACCCTGGTGGGCACCCTGCCCGTCTATCTCAACGCCCTGGCCGGCAAGGGCGTGCATGTCGTTACCGTGAACGACTACCTCGCCCAGCGCGATGCGCAATGGATGAGCAAGCTCTACAACTTCCTGGGTCTCAGCGTGGGCATCAACCTGCCCAATATGTCGCGCGAAGACAAGCAGGCCGCCTACGCCGCCGACGTCACCTACGGAACCAACAACGAATACGGCTTCGACTACCTGCGCGACAACATGGTGTTCGAGCCCGGCGAGCGCGTGCAGCGCGGCCTGAACTACGCACTGATCGACGAGGTGGATTCCATCCTCATCGACGAAGCGCGCACGCCGCTCATCATCTCCGGCCAGGCCGACGACAACACCGAGCTGTATCTCAAGCTCAATACCGTGGTGCCGCTGCTCGAACGGCAGATCGGCGAGGAGGACCCGCTCACCGGCAAGGGTGTGGAAAAACCCGGCGATTTCACGGTGGACGAGAAGAGTCATCAGGTCTACCTCACCGAAGCCGGCCACGAGAAGGCTGAGCGCATTCTCGGCGAGATGGGGCTGATCCCCGAGGGCAGCACCCTCTACGACCCGGCCAATATCGCGCTGATGCACCATCTGTATGCGGCGCTGCGGGCCCATCACCTGTATCACCGCGACCAGCACTACGTGGTGCAGGGCGGCGAGGTGATCATCGTCGACGAATTCACCGGCCGCATCATGGCCGGGCGGCGCTGGTCCGACGGTCTGCACCAGGCGGTGGAGGCCAAAGAAGGCGTGCAGATCCAAAACGAGAACCAGACCCTCGCCTCGATCACCTTCCAGAACTATTTCCGCATGTACGGCAAGCTCGCCGGCATGACCGGCACGGCCGATACCGAAGCCTACGAATTTCAGGAAATCTACAAGCTGGAAACCGTGGTGATTCCGACCAACCGGCCCAGCCAGCGCAAGGACTATCAGGACAAGGTCTACAAGTCCGCCAAGGAGCGCGACGAGGCCGTGGTGGCTGACATCAAGGATTGCTACGAGCGCGGCCAGCCCGTGCTGGTGGGCACGGCGTCGATCGAGGCCAGCGAGCACCTTTCCCTGTTGCTGAATCGCGAAAAACTTCCGCACCAAGTGCTCAACGCCAAGCAGCACGCGCGCGAAGCGGAAATCGTCGCCCAGGCCGGGCGGCCGAAGATGATCACCATCGCCACCAATATGGCCGGCCGCGGCACCGACATCGTGCTGGGCGGCAACGTCGAGAAGCAGTGCGAATTCATCGAGGCGGACGCCAATCTGACCGACGAGGAGAAGCGCCAGCGCGTCGAACAACTGCGGTCCGAGTGGCAGGCGCTGCACGACCACACCATTGCCGAGGGCGGCTTGCACATCGTCGGCACCGAGCGCAGCGAGTCGCGTCGGGTCGACAACCAGCTGCGCGGGCGTTCCGGCCGTCAGGGCGACCCGGGTTCCTCGCGCTTCTACCTGTCGCTGGACGATTCGCTGATGCGCATTTTCGCGGGTGACCGCGTTCGCGCCATCATGGAACGCCTGAAGATGCCCGAGGGCGAGGCCATCGAGGCGGGCATGGTGACACGCTCCATCGAATCCGCGCAGCGCAAGGTCGAAGCGCGCAACTTTGACGTGCGCAAGCAATTGCTCGAATACGACGACGTCGCCAACGAGCAGCGCAAAATCCTTTATGAGCAGCGCAACGCCATCCTCGACAACCAGGACGTCGGCGCCCAGATCGCAGACTTGCGCGAAGGCAGCGTGACCGACATGGTGCACACTTTCGTGCCCGCGCAGAGCATGGAAGAACAGTGGGACATCCCCGGTCTGGAGCGCACGCTGCGCGACGACTGGCAAGTCGATGTTCCGCTGCAGGCGTGGATCGAGGCCGACCAGACCATCACCGACGAGGACGTGCTTGAGCGTGTGCTGGAAGCAGTGAACGCGCATTACAAGGCCAAGGTGGACATCGTCGGCGCGGCCAACTTCGCCGGCTTCGAGCGCATGGTCCTGCTGCAGTCGCTCGACCAGCACTGGCGCGAGCACCTCTCGGCGCTCGACTACCTGCGCCAGGGCATTCACCTGCGTGGCTATGCTCAGAAACAGCCGAAGCAGGAATACAAGCGCGAGGCCTTCGAGTTGTTCGGCCAGATGCTGGACGCCGTGAAGAACGACGTCACCCGCACCCTGATGACGGTGCAGGTGCAGACCCAGGAGCAGGCCGAGGCTGCGGCAGAGCAGATCGAGCAGCGTGCCCAGAGCCTGCACAACCTCGTTTTCCAGCACCCGGAGGCGGGCGAGGCGGCGACCCATGGTGGCGAGGTCGAAGGCGCAGAACTCGCCCTTGCCGGCGCCGCGACGGCGGGGCTGGTCATGCAGCCCAACGTCCATGCCGCGCCGAAGGTCGGACGCAACGATCCTTGCCCATGCGGCAGCGGCAAGAAATACAAGCATTGCCACGGCAAGCTGAATTGAGATCGCACGCACCCGTCCCGTCCTGCCCCAGAGCAGCCGGGCCGGTCTGCGCGCTCCCAACGGCGCCCGCCCGAAACGCATTGCCCTTTCCCGAACTCCGACGCAACCCGACCCTGATGGAGAACGAGCCTTGGCTGTGAACCTGAATCCCCCCGATCCCGCTGCGCTGCACGCCGTGCCCGGTGTGCGTATCGGCGTGGCCCAGGCCGGCATCCGCAAGGCAGGCCGCACCGATCTGACGCTGTTCCTGTTCGATCCCGGCACCCAAGTGGCCGGCGTGTTCACGCGCAACCGTTTCTGCGCGGCGCCGGTGCAGGTGTGCCGCGAGCATCTGGGCGAGGCACACTGTGCCCCCATGCGGGCGCTGGTGGTGAATACCGGCTGCGCCAACGCCGGCACCGGGGAGTCCGGTTTGCTCGCGGCAAGGCGGAGCTGCGAGGCCGTGGCTGCGCTGGCCGGCGTGACGCCGCGCGAGGTCCTGCCGTTCTCGACCGGGGTGATTCTCGAACCCCTGCCGTTGGAGCGGCTGGTGGCTGGTCTTCCGGCGGCCCTGGCTGATGCACGGCCGAACGCCTGGGGCGCCGCCGCGGCTGCCATCATGACCACCGACACCGTGCCCAAGGCCGCCAGTGCGCAGGTGGTGATCGACGGCGCGACTATCACGATCAGCGGCATCGCCAAGGGCGCCGGCATGATCCGTCCGAACATGGCCACCATGCTGGGCTTCATCGCCACCGACGCGCCTGTTGCCGCCGGCGTGCTCGCGGAACTCGTGCGCGACGTGGCCGACGCCTCGTTCAACTGCATCACCGTCGATGGCGACACCTCGACCAACGACGCGCTGGTGATCGCGGCCACAGGACGCGCCGCCCTGCCCGCCATCAACGATGTCGCAAGCCCCCAGGCGCGGGCCTTGCGCGAGGCGCTCGCGCGTGTCGCGCTGCAACTGGCGCAAGCCATCGTGCGCGATGGCGAAGGCGCGACCAAGTTCATCAGCATCCGGGTCGAAGGGGCCAAGTCCCGTGCGGAGGCCCGTCAGGTGGGTTATGCCGTGGCCCATTCGCCGCTGGTGAAAACCGCGTTCTTCGCCAGCGACCCCAACCTCGGGCGGATTCTTGCCGCGGTGGGCTATGCCGGCGTCGACGACCTCGACGTGCGCGGGGTCGATCTCTATCTCGACGAGGTGCATGTGGCGACGCGCGGCGGGCGCCACCCGGATTACCGGGAGGTCGACGGCCAGCGGGTGATGGCCAAGCCGGAGATCGCCGTGCGCATCGTCCTCGGGCGCGGCCCGGCTGAGGCCACGCTATGGACCTGCGACCTGTCCCACGACTACGTCTCGATCAACGCCGACTACCGGAGCTGAGAGCCGATGGCCGCGTTCGATACGACGGATCGCCTTGCCGCGCTGCTCGACCATGCCGAGCGCGTACTCAATCGCTTGGAACTCGTCCTCGCCCCAACCCCGCCCGAGCCGGACTGGCGTGCCGCCGTGGCCTTCCGCTGGCGCAAGCGCGGCAACCATGCCGTGCTGCAGCCAGTGCGCACACTTTCGCCCATTCAGTTGACCGATCTGCAGGGCATCGACGAGCAGAAGCGGCGCATCGAACGCAACACGCGCCAGTTCGTCGCCGGCAAGCCCGCCAACAACGTCTTGCTCACCGGCGCGCGGGGAACGGGCAAGTCCTCCCTGGTCAAGGCCTGCTTGAACAAGTACGCGGCCAAGGGCCTGAGGCTGATCGAGGTGGACAAGGCCGATCTCGTGGATCTACCGGATCTGATGGATCTGCTGGCTTCGCGGCCCGAACGCTTCGTGGTGTTCTCCGACGACCTTTCCTTCGACGAGGGGGAGGCCGGCTACAAGGCGCTCAAGTCCGTGCTCGATGGGTCGATCTCGGCGCATGCCGACAACGTCCTCATCTACGCGACGTCGAATCGCAGGCATCTGCTGCCGGAGTACATGCACGAGAACCTGACCTACCAGCACACCGAAAGCGGCGAGGTCCATCCCGGTGAAGTGGTCGAGGAAAAAATCTCCTTGTCCGAGCGCTTCGGTCTGTGGGTGAGCTTCTACCCCTTCGACCAGGACCATTACCTGCGCATCGTCGAGCACTGGCTGCAGGCCTTTGGCGTGGCGCCGGAACAGGCGCAGGCGGCGCATGCCGAGGCGCTGGTCTGGGCCCTGGAGCGGGGTTCGCGTTCAGGTCGCGTGGCCCTGCAGTTCGCGCGCGATTTCGCCGGACGCAAGGTGCGTTGACACCATGGCTGCCGATACCGCGTCGGGAACTGTAGCCGTGCCGGGTGTTCGTGCCGCCGCGGATGCAGCGCGCCCGCTGGTGCCGGTGGCCGTCGGTGTTCTGCTGCGCGCAGACGGCAGTTTTCTCCTCGCCAGTCGCCCGGCCGGCAAGCCCTATGCGGGCTACTGGGAGTTTCCTGGAGGCAAGATCGAGCCGGGAGAAAACCTGTCGCAGGCGTTGGAACGTGAACTGCACGAGGAACTGGATATCCGGGATCTGCGCGCCACGTTCTGGCGTTCCTGTGTCATGGACTACCCGCATGCCCGGGTGGATCTGCAGTTCTGCAAGGTGACGCAATGGTCGGGCGAGATCCGTCCTTGCGAAGGCCAAGCCATTGCCTGGCAGCAGTTGCCGGTGGACGTCGCGCCAGTCCTGCCCGGCACGCTTCCGGTGTTGCAATGGCTGGCTCAGGAACGCGCCCACATGGGCCCAACCCACGCCACCTGATGCGGGCGATGGCCATCGCCGCGTTCTTCAGTGCGTGCGGAATGACGAACCCGATCGCGCAGTTGCCCGAGGCGCCGGTTCCGCGTCGTCATCCTCGACCGGGGGCGCCGCAGCGACGCGGTAGTTTTCGCTGGCCCAGGCCCCGAAATCCGTGTTTTTGCAGCGAGCGCTGCAAAACGGTCGCCAGGGGTTGTCCGCGGCATAGCGGCTGGGGCCCTCGCATGTCGGACAGCGCACGATGCGGGCGGTGTCGGGTTGGGTCGGCGTATTCATGGGCAAAGCGCGATTTCGAAAGCGACGTCCGTGGTCACGGGCTTGAGTTTCCAGTCGGCATCGGGGCGCATATAGCGCACAGAGACCATGAGCCGGTGGCCGGTGGTTTCGGGCACGACCCCCAGGGCGCCGTCGACCCGCAGGCGCATGAGCTGATAGTGACGCCCGCCCAGGTTCTGCTGGTAGGAGCCGCCCGCTGCCAGGGTCTTGTGCGGGACACCGGAGTCGCGCAGCAGGCGCAGCAGCAGCTCCACAGCCATGGCTAGCGGGCTGAAGACTTCGAGCCAACGTGCCATGTCCAGCCGGCGCTGATCTTCCGGCAGGTGCTGCCAGGCGTAATAGGCCGGCAGGTCGAATTCACAGGTGCCACCCGGAATGCTGGCGCGGCTGCGAATGGCCATCAGCCATTCGTTGTCCTGGAGCGGCTGGCCGGGTTTGCCGAGTTGTTGGCTCAGATCCTGGAAGGCCGAATCGATCTCCGCCAGCACCTCGTCGAGAGCCAGCTCGGACACGGAGGGGTTGCCGCGAAAGCTGAGGAATTGCTGGCGTTGCCGCTCCAGGTCCTTGAGCAGTTCGGATTTCAAATCTTGCCGCGTGGCCACGTCCATGATCTCGAACAGCGAGAGCAAGGCGTAGTGGTGGTCGTAGGGGTGGGCGCGCTGCAGCAGGAAATCGACTCTGCGGAACAGGTGCTCGAGCCGCAGCAGGGTGCGAACGCGCTCGCTCAGGGGGTATTCGTAGAGGATCACGGGCCGGGGCTTTGTGTGGTCGCGCAGCAGCCGGCGGGAGGCCTGCAGGGACTGCGCCCTTATTGGGCCGCATTGTCACGCATGTGATGCGGGAATTCAAATCAGCCCGCCAAACGCAGGTAGCCGGCATGCAGATCGCGGGTACGCTTCTGTAATGCGGCAAGGTCCGCGCTGTTGTCGATCAGATCATCGGCCGCGCGCCTGCGCACCTCGCGTGCGGCCTGCGTGGCCATGATGGCGCGGACCTGTTCGGCATTGAGGCCGGATCTGCGCATCACGCGAGCGATTTGCTGGTCTTCAGGGCAGTCCACCACCGCGATGCGATCCACAGCGCTGCGCCAGCGTGGCAAGTTTTCGACCAGGAGTGGAATGACCAGAACGAGATAGGCCCCCGAAGTTTGGGCAGCACGTTCGCGCATGGCCTGGCCGATACGGGGATGCAGGATGGATTCGAGGGCGCGGCGTTTGGCAGGATCGGCAAAGACGGCAGCGCGCATGCGGTCGCGGTCGAGCGCGCCGGCGGGGGTGAGCATCCCGGATCCAAAGGCGTCCTGGATGGACGCGATCGCGGTTCCGCCCGGCGCGGTGATCTCGTGGGCGATGGCGTCGGCATCCAGCACGCCCGCGCCCAACTCCGCCAGCATCGCCGCCACGGCCGATTTGCCCGAGCCGATCCCGCCGGTGAGCCCAATGGTCAGCCGATGCTCGGCGGAGGATGCCGGCGCCGCCATGCTTCCCGAGACCTCAGGCCCCGCCGGGCAGAACCCAGGCGATGAGGCGTTGCGGCCCCAGCAGCAGCATGATCAATCCGGCCGTTGCCAGGAACGGGCCGAAGGGAATCGGCTTGCCCCGTTCGGCAAGGCCGCTGAACTGCAGGGCGATGCCAATGGCGGCTCCGGCAACCGCCGACAGCAGGATGATGGGCAACAGCGCCATGGCGCCGAACCAGGCGCCGAAGGCCGCGAACAGTTTGAAGTCGCCGTAACCCATGCCCTCCTTGCCCGTCAGCAGCTTGAACGCCTGATAGATGCTCCATAGGCTGGCGTAGCCGATCGCCGCGCCCCAGACGGCCTGAGGCAGAAACGCAGGGTCGAGGCCGGCATGCAGCAACAGGCCCAGCCATAGAAGAGGCAGGGTGATGCCATCGGGCAGCAGGGTCGTGTCGTAGTCGATGAAAGCCAGCGCAATCAGACCCCAAAGCAGAACGACCAATCCCAGCGACCAGGGCGTCGCGCCGTGCAGCCAGATGGTGGCGGCCGTGAGCCCGGCCGTGAGCAGTTCCACCAGGGGATAGCGCGCAGAGATGCGCGTGCCGCACGCGGAGCATTTCCCGCGGAGCATGAGCCAGCTCAGGACGGGAATGTTCTCCCACCAGCGGATGGTGTGGCCGCAGTGGCCGCAGCGCGAGCGCGGATGGAGCAGATTGAAGGTCTCCGTGGGTTGCGGCGCGTTCTCGGGATGAAGGGTGGCGTGGGCCTCGTGGTGCCATGCCCGCTCCAGCATCACCGGCAGGCGCAGGATGAGCACGTTGAGAAAACTGCCCACCAACAGCCCGACGATTGCTGCGGCCAGCACCCAGGACCCGGCAGGCAGCCCTGCCCATGCGTCTGGCATGCTCAGCCCACCACTTTGCCGAGATTGAAGATGGGGAGGTACATGGCGATGACCAGGCCGCCGATGAGCACGCCGAGCACCACGATGATGATGGGCTCCAGCAGGCTCGACAGGGCCTTGACCAGCTCGTCGACCTCGGCTTCATAGATATCGGCCGCCTTGGCCAGCATCTGGTCGAGTGAGCCCGATTCCTCGCCGATGGACGCCATTTGCAGCACAAGGGGAGGGAACACTCCGGTGGACTGCATGGACAGGGTCAGGCTGGTTCCAGTCGATACGTCCTGCTGGATCTTCGCGGTGGCATGCTGATAGACGATATTGCCTGACGCGCCCCCCACGGAATCCAGCGCCTCGACCAGCGGGACGCCAGCGCCGAACATGGTGGACAGCGTGCGGGTCCAGCGTGCAAGCGTCCCTTTGAGAACCAGATCGCCGAACACGGGCAGACGCAGCATCATGCGGTCGACGAACTCCTTGACCTTGTCGGAGCGTTTCCAGGATTGGAAGATGAAATAGCCGCCGATGAAGAGGGAGCCGAACAGGATGTACCAATAGTGGACGAAAAAATTCGAGATCGCGATCACCACCAGCGTGGGGGCCGGCAGGTCGGCGCCAAACTGCTTGAACACGTCCTGAAAGGTGGGCACGACGAACATCATGATGATGGTGACCACGATCATCGCCACGATCATCACCGCGATCGGGTAGGTCAGGGCCGACTTGATCTTGCTGCGGATCGCCAGGGTTTTTTCCTGATAGGTCGCGAGGCGGTCGAGGATGAGTTCAAGCATGCCGGCCTCCTCGCCGGCCTCGACCAGATTGCAATAGAGGTGATCGAAATACCGCGGATACTTCCGGAATGCAGCCGACAGGCTGGTGCCAGTTTCGACGTCGTTGCGGATTTCCGTGATCAGTCGCGCCATCGACGGATTGGGGTGGCTGCGACCGACGATGTCGAACGACTGCAACAGCGGCACCCCGGCGCGAAGCATGGTGGCCATCTGCCGCGTGAAGGTGGTCAGGTCCTTGGCCTTGATGGACCTGCCTGCGCCCATCTTGCGCTTCTTGACCTTGGTCACCAGGATGCCCTGGCGACGCAGCGAGGCGTTGACGATGTTCTCGCTGCCAGCGCGCATTTCCCCACGCTGCAGTTTGCCCTGGCGATCCTTGCCCTCCCAGACGAACAGAAAATCCTTGGTCGTGCGCATTGCGGCTGTTGCCATATATCCTCCGGTTGCAGCCTGTCAGTTATTCGTTGGTCACGGCCAGCACCTCTTCAAGTGAGGTGAGCCCCTGCTTAACCTTGATCAGACCCGATTCCCGCAGGGTGCGGACGCCTTCGCGCTTGGCCTGATCGGCAATGTCCAGCGCTGTGCCATGGTTGAGAATGATGCGCTGGATTTCGTCGCTGATCGGCATGGCCTGATAGATGCCCAGGCGCCCTTTGTAGCCGCTGCCATTGCAGGAACTGCACTTGCCCGGCTTGTACGGCTTCCACGAACCGTCAAGGTCGCTGTCCTTGAACCCGGCCTCCAGCAACGCCGCCGAAGGAATGTCCATCGGTGTCTTGCACTGTGGGCAAAGCTTGCGCGCCAAGCGCTGCGCGGTGATGAGAATGACGCTGGAGGCGATGTTGAACGCGGGCACCCCCATGTTCATCAGGCGTGTGAGCGTGGTGGGCGCATCGTTGGTGTGGACCGTCGAGAACACCATGTGGCCGGTTTGCGCGGCCTTGATGGAGATGTCCGCCGTTTCCAGATCGCGAATCTCGCCCACCATGATGATGTCCGGATCCTGGCGCAGGAAGGCGCGCAGCGCGGTGGCGAAGTTGAGACCGGCTTTTTCGTTGACGTTGACCTGGTTCACCCCGGGCAAATTGATTTCCGCAGGGTCTTCGGCGGTGGAGATGTTCACGCCGGGTTGGTTGAGCAGATTCAGATAGGAGTAGAGCGACACCGTCTTACCGCTGCCGGTGGGGCCCGTCACCAGCACCATGCCGTAAGGGCGCTTGATCGCGCGCAGCACCCGCTCTTTTTCCTCAGGCTCGTAGCCGAGGGTTTCAATGCCCATCTTGGCCAAGGATGAATCGAGAATCCGGATGACGATCTTCTCGCCATGGATGGTGGGCAGGGTGCTGACACGAAAATCGATCGCCCGTTCCGGCCCAAAGCGCAATTTCATCCGCCCATCTTGCGGCACCCGCCGTTCGGCGATGTCCAGGCGCGAGATGACCTTGATGCGCGAGGCCAGTTTTTCCTTGATGGCGACCGGGGGCTGGGCGATTTCGCGCAATTCCCCGTCGACGCGGAAACGAATCCGGTAGAAGTTCTCGAAAGGTTCGAAATGGAGGTCGGACGCACGCATATTGATCGCGTCCACCAGCATTTTCTGCAGGAAGCGGACGACCGGCGCATCGTCAACGTCGGCACCGAGATCCTTCTCGCCGCTGGCTTCATTGCTGCCGTCGTCGAGGTCGTCGAGATCGAAATCATCGCCGATAAGCGCGCTGATCTGCGTGGTCGCCGATTGCGTGCTCTGGTCGATCCAGCGCACCAGCTTGTCATATTCGACCACCACCAGATCAACCGCCGACTGCGTCTGGAACTTGATCTTGTCTTCGGCTTCGTGATCTGCCGGATCCGCAGTCGCCACCACCAGCTTGTTGCCACGCTTGATCAGGGGGAGGACTTTGTAGGCCTTGACGATCTTGGGGTCGAGCACTCCGCTGGGCACGCGCGCGGGATCCAGTGCGTCAAGATCCAGCATGGGCAAGGCGAATGTCTTGCTGACCCAATGGGCCAGGTCCGCCGCACTCATCGAGCCGCTGGACAGCAGCGTGGCGATGAAGCTCGTGCGGGACTCGGCTGCGCGCTTCTGGATTTGCTCGGCAATCGTGCGTTGCAGCTGCTCCGACTGAACCAGCGCGTGCGCCAATCCCGAAAGTTGGGCTGGCGATTTGTTTTGGGGCGGTGAGGCCGAGATGACGGTGGACATGGCTCGCGGAAGATGGCTCTTGAATGATGCTGTCTGCGGGCCCCTTTGTAAATCAGGCTTCGTGCCGGGGTGGCTTAGGAAGCGGAAATATGTCGCAAATTCGCAAGAGTTCCGGCATTTTGCATCAAGGGCCGCCAGTAGTGCCCGGTTAAATGAAACTCCAACCGCCCCTCCCAGCACCCTCCAGGCTCATACCTCGTTGGACAAGACTGAGTCTTGACCAAGGGCAAGCGCGGCCTTTAGACTTTGCGGCAAAGGCGATGGAGTTCGCCGCAACCGCCCGCAGCACCGCTGACGTGGCTGATGACTCCTACCCGTTGACCCGCCTCCATGCGGATCATGTCGCATCCACGGGGAGGACCTATGCACAAATCACCCACTTGCACTTGCACGCCTCGCGGGCGATGCAGCGCTTGTCGCTCCGCGGTCGTAAACGCGCAGGGATCGGGGCAAGAGTCGCGCACAGCCCTCGGGGCCGGCCACACGCCCCACGAACCCACCCCTCTCTAGGGTAGTGTTTGATTCTTGAGTGAACTTAAATAAATAGCCTGACTTCAACGGATCACTTCAGTTTGCATTGGAGCGAGAAATTGCGAGTTGCCCCGGCGATTGTGTTGACGAATGAGCAAGAAAGCGAACTGCGCCGGCTGGCGCGCTCCAAGCGCACCAGCGTCAGGCTGACGCAGCGCGCGCACATCGTGCTGCTGGCCGCGCAGGGCCTGCAAAACAAGGGTATCGCCGAGCAACTTGACATTGGACGTGTACAGGTCGCGCGCTGGCGTGAGCGTTACCTGGAGTTGGGGCTGCAAGGTATTGAGTGCGACCTGCCGCGCGGCGCGCCACCGGTCAAGGTGGACGTGGCCAGGCTGGTGGAACTGACCACGCAAGCCACGCCCGATGCCGCCACGCACTGGAGCACACGCAAGATGGGCGCTGCCTTGGGGGTCAGCGCCAGCACCGTCATGCGACATTGGCAGGCCAATGGCCTGCAGCCGCACCTGGTGCGCGGGTTCAAGATCTCGCGTGACCCGAGGTTCGCCAAGAAGCTCGAAGACATCGTGGGCCTGTACATGTCCCCTCCCGAGCACGTGCTGGTGCTGTGCTGCGACGAGAAGAGCCATGCGCAGGCGCTCGACCGCACGCAGCCCGCGCTGCCACTGAAGAAGGGCTGTGCACAGACGATGACACACGACTACAAACGCCACGGCACGACCACCTTGTTCGCGGCGCTCAATGTGCTGGACGGTCAAGTCATCGGCCAATGCCAACAGCGACACACCCATGCCGAATGGCTGAGGTTCCTGCGCAAGATCGACCGCAAAACGCCCAAGGATAAGACGCTGCACCTGATCGCCGACAATGACGCCACGCACAAACACCCGGTGGTGCAGGAGTGGCTGGCCAAGCACCCGCGGTTCAACATGCATTTCACGCCAACCTCGGCGTCGTGGATGAACATGGTGGAGCGCCTCTTCCGCGATCTCGCGACCGAGCGGCTTCACCGAGGTGTGTTCACCAGCGTGGGCGAACTGGTCGCCGCCATCGACGAGTACGTGACTCACCACAACACCGACCCCAAGCCATTTATCTGGACAAAGCGCGCGCGACATCCTGCAAAAGGTAATCCGGGCCAACAGTCGCTTAAGTTCTGAACAGAACGAAACACTAAACGAGGACATTGACGATGACCTACCTCTATATCGCCCTCTTCGCGATTGCGGGCGCTTTTGCGCGCTACGGACAGACCTACGCAGTGCAGGGCCTCCTCGGGCGCAATTTCCCCTACGCGACCCTGTCGATCAACGTGCTGGGCTCCTTGCTCATGGGATTCCTGTTCTTCGCCACGCTGGAACGCGCTACCCTCAACCCCGAGCTGCGCACCGGCATCCTCACAGGCGGGCTTGGCGCGTACACGACGTTTTCCACGTTCTCGCTCGAATCGTTGAACCTGATCGAGAATGGCGAATGGGCCAAAGCGGCCGCCTATATGTGCTTGTCGGTCCTGCTGTCGGTCGGGGCGGCGATGATCGGCGCCTATGCGGCGCGCAATCTGGGAGTGCAAGGATGAAGACCGTCACGATGGTGCGCATCTATATCAAGGAAGGCGACAAGGTCCAAGGACACGATCTGATGCGTGAAATCTTCCAGCTGCTGCACGAGGAGCACAAGGTGCACGGCGTCACGGTGTTCCGCGGCGTGGCCGGATTCGGCAGTAAAGGCGAAGTGCACGCCGACGACCTTTTGCGCCTGAATGTCCACCTGCCCCTGGTGCTCGAGTTCTTCGACGAGCCCGAAGCCGTGGAGCTGGTGCTGCCGCGCATCCGCCAGATGGTTCCGTCGGGACATATGGTGTGCTGGAGTGCGCAATGCAACTGCGAGTGATGCGTCGCGTCGCGCCAGCGGGAAAAAGCGAAGCGGGCCTGTAGGCCGGATTCTGTGCACCGGTTGCCCGATGTGGCAGCCATTCCTCTGGGCCGCGCGTTGCCGCCACGGCTCGTTGCCACCTACCCGCAGGCTCGCGCGGGCCGCGCT
>JAJXUC010000096.1 GCA_021783435.1 Pseudomonadota bacterium
CATACGCGTGCTCGATCCCGAACAGCATGTTCTGCTCACGGGCAAGCTCCCTGGTTTGCAAGCCAGGGTGGTGTTCCAGCGCGATGCAATGGGCCAGATCTTCCGAATCTGGCTCGTGGGGGCCCAGGATGGCGCGCTCGCGACGGTGCCCGTGGCGCCTTCCAATTGCCTGTTCGGCAGTTCCTGATCCCTTCGGCATCCAGTAACCAGTAAGGCTGCGCCGTGGGTGCGGCCTTGGCTCTTCAGGCGCCGCACGCCAGTTTCAAGACCCATGAAAAAACTCTATATCAAAACCTTCGGTTGCCAGATGAACGAGTACGACTCGGCCAAGATGGCCGACGTGCTCGGCGCCGACCAGCACTACGAAGCCGTGCAGAATCCCGAGGACGCCGACCTCATCCTGCTCAACACCTGCTCGATCCGCGAGAAGGCGCAGGACAAGGTCTTCAGCGATCTGGGGCGGCTGCGCGCGCTCAAGGGCGAAAAGCCGGGGCTGCGCATCGGCGTGGCCGGTTGCGTCGCCAGCCAGGAAGGTGCGGCCATCATCGAGCGCGCGCCCTATGTGGACCTCGTCTTCGGTCCGCAGACCCTGCATCGTCTGCCCGATCTGCTCGCCGCGCGCGAGCGCACCGGGCGTGCCCAGGTGGACATCAGCTTTCCCGAGATCGAGAAGTTCGACCACCTGCCGCCCGCGCGTGCCGAAGGCGCGACCGCCTTCGTGTCCATCATGGAAGGCTGCAGCAAGTATTGCAGCTACTGCGTGGTGCCGTACACGCGCGGCGAGGAGGTGTCCCGCCCGCTGGAGGATGTGCTCACCGAGGTGGCCGAACTCGCGGCGCAAGGGGTGAAGGAAATCACCCTGCTGGGGCAGAACGTCAACGCCTGGCGCGGCGTGGTGGATGAGCAGCCGGCCGATTTCGCGCTGCTTCTGGAGTACGTCGCCGAGATCCCGGGCGTCGAGCGCCTGCGCTACACGACCAGCCATCCGAACGAATTCACCGAGCGGCTGATCGAGGCCCACGGGCGCATCGCGCAGCTCGTGCCGCATGTCCACCTGCCCGTGCAGCATGGGTCGGACCGCATCCTGGCCGCCATGAAGCGCGGCTACACCGCGCTGCAGTTCAAGCACATCGTGCGTCGCCTGCGCGCCGTGCGGCCGGGCATCAGCATTTCGTCGGACTTCATCGTCGGCTTCCCCGGCGAGACCGATGCCGATTTCGCGCAACTGATGAGGCTGGTCGACGACGTCGGCTTCGACGCCAGCTTCAGCTTCATCTTCAGCGCCCGCCCCGGTACGCCAGCGGCCAGCCTGGCCGACGACACGCCGCAGGAGGTGAAGCTGGCGCGACTGCAAGCTCTGCAGGCGCGCATCGAGGCGCATGCCCAGACCCTCTCGCAGGCCATGGTCGGGACGGTGCAGCGCGTGCTTGTGGAGGGCGTCAGCCGCAAAAGCGCGGCCGAACTGCAGGGGCGCACGGAGAACAACCGCATCGTCAATTTCGCCGCCCCGGCGCGGCTGATCGGCGAGATGGCGGAAGTGCGCATCCTGGCCGCCTTGCCGCACTCGCTGCGTGGCGAGGTGGTGCGGCGCGAGGCCGTTCAGGCGGCGGCCTGACCCCGGCCCCGCTGCGGATCCGGGGTCAAGGGAGCTACTGAATCGCCAGGCGCAGCGCGTCCCAGACGCGCTTGAGGAAGCCGGCTTGCGGCACGGTATTGAGCGCCACCAGCGGATAACTGGCGATGGCCTTGCCGTCGAGAGTGACTTGCAGGGTGCCGATCTTCTGCCCCCGCGTGATCGGAGCGACGAGCGGGTCCGGGCGCTGCACCGTGGTCTTGATCTTCGCGCCGGCGCCGCGCGGCACGCTCACGGCCAGGGTCTCGAAGCTGCCGAGTTGGACCTGGTTTGTCGCGCCCTTCCACACATGCGCATCCAGGACCGGCTTGTTCGCCGTGACGACGCGGATGTCGTCGAAATTCTGGAAAGCCCAGTTCAACAGTTTCTCGCTTTCCGAGCCACGGGCGCGTTCCGTCGGCGTGCCCATGACCACGGTCAGCAGCCGCCGCGGGCCATTCGGGAAGTTGCGCTGCGCCGAGGTGATCATGCAATAGCCGGCCTCCTTGGTGTAGCCGGTCTTCATGCCGTCGACCGAGGGGTCGGTGAACAGCAGGCTCACGCGGTTGGGCTGCGTGATGTGGTTGTAGGTGAATTCCTTGACCTTGAAATACCGCGCGTAGTCGGCGGGGAAGTCGCGGATGATGTGCGTGGCGATGATCGACAGATCGTGCGCCGTGGTGTGGTGGCCAGGATCGGGAAGGCCGGTCGGGTCCATGAAATGGGTGCCCTTGAGGCCCCATTCCTGCGCCTGGCGGTTCATCATGCCGACGAAGGCGGATACCGAACCTCCGACCGTTTGCGCCAGGGTCATCGCCGCGTCGTTGCCCGACTGCACGATCATGCCCAGCAGCAGGTCGTTCACCGACACCGGTACGCGCGGGTCGATGAACATGCGCGAGCCGCCGGTGCGCCAGGCCTCGTTGCTTTCGTGCACCATCTGGTTGAGCTTGATCGTGCCGTCCTTCAGCGCCTTGAAGGTGAGGTAGGCGGTCATCAGCTTGGTGAGCGAGGCGGGCGCTTCCTGTTGGTCGGCGTTCTGCTCGGCGAGGATCTGATTGCTGGTCAGGTCCATGACCAGCCAGCTGCGCGCATCCAGCGTGGGCAGCGGCACGGATTCGAGCAAGGCGGCCGTCGGCCCGGTGGGTGTGTTGCCCGGCCCGGTCAGCGTGGGGCTTGCCGAGGATGCGGGGGCCGCAGGGGCGGATGGAGCGGCATGGGCCAGCGGCCCGCAGCCGAGCGCGGCACTGAGTGCCAACACGGCCAGTCGTTGGGGGGTCTTGAACAGCATGGGCATGGGACGTGAGGACAGAGAACGGAACAGGAAAGGGCGGACGGGGCCGGCGCGGATGCCCGCGGCGGCGCGTCTGCATGCACTGCGCACCATAGCAGCGCGCCTGCGCGGGCCAGGTTAAAAATGATTTCGGGTTGGAGTGGCGGCGCGCGGAAACGTTCTCGGTTTCAGCCACGCTTGCCCGGGATGTTTGCAACGAGTCCCGTTGGGGCCGTGGTTCAGGCCGCTTGCTGTGCGCCGTGCCATGTGCAGATGGCGTTCTTGAGCGGCGTGAGCATGCCGTGGAAAAAATGCCCCGCGCCGGGCATGACCAGGATCGGATGTGGCTGCGGACGCGCCCAGTCGAGCACCGCCGCAAGCGGCACCACATCGTCGCGTTCGCCATGGATCGCCAGGGTCCGGCCAGCCAGCGGCTCGCCGTGGGCGTCCAGCAGCGGCGGCACGGGAAAGTTCACCACGGCCGCCCCGACCAAGGTGAGGTGGCCGATTTCAAGCCCGGACTGATGCAGGCGATGCGCGAGATTCGCGGCGACATAGGCGCCAAACGAAAAACCGGCCAATGCCAGCGGGACGCTCCCGGCGGCAATGCCGAGGCGGGCCGCCAGCGCCGAACCGTAGTGCTCCAGCAGCGCGTGCAGGTCCTCGGTTTCCCCGCGCCCGGCGTCATAGACGCCTTCGCTTTGGCCGACGCCGCGAAAATTCGGCCGCACGGCCATGAAGCCCAGTTGCACCCAGGCGCGCGCCAGCGTCTGTGCCACCTTGTTGTCCAGGCTGCCGCCGTGCAGCGGATGGGGATGGGCGACCAGGGCGAGGCCGCGCGGCTCCAGTTCGGGCGGATTGTCCACCGCCACCTCGATCCAGCCGGCCGGGCCGGGTATGCGCTCGCGCAGGGTGTGGCGGTTCATGGCTGGGGCGCGTCGGGCAACAGCAGGCGCTCGACGACTTCGCCGCGCTTGAGATGGCGTTCGACGATTTCGTCGATATCGCTTTTGTCGACATAGGTGTACCAGACGCCTTCGGGGTAGACCACGCAGGCGGGCCCCTCCTCGCAGCGATCCAGGCAGCCGGCGCGGTTCACGCGCACATTGCCGCGGCCCGCGAGGCCGGCGGCCTTCACCGCCTGCTTGCAATGGTCGAATGCCTCCTCGGCCCCGCGCGCCGCGCAGCAGGCGCGGCCTTCCTCGCGCCGGTTGAGGCAGAAGAAAACATGGTGTTTGTAATAGGTCATGGTGGATTCAATTGTGTGGGCCGGGCCGCGCGATGCGCCCCAGCAGGTAGAGCCCTGTCACATAGGGCCAGAGCCAGCTCAGCCATTGCGGCATGCCGAACATGCGGATGAACAGGCCTTGGCTCCAGGTTTGCAGATTCTGCGCGTAATACGGATCGGGTCCGGCCTGGTTGACCCACCACAGCCCGCAAAGCAGCGCAGCCAACGCGAGGGCGGCGCAGAGCCGGCGCGGCAAATGGGTCAGCGGCAGGCCCAGGACCAACCCCACGCCCAGGCCTTGGAGGGCGGCCGGCGTGGCCCAGGCCAACGCGTGTTCGGGCCCGAAGCCGAGCACGGCCGACAGCGTGATGGCGAGCAGTCCGGCAGCGGTGAGCGCCAGGGCGATGCGCGCGCGCGGCGCGGTGGGGCGGCTGATGGACGCGCTGGTCCACAGCACGGCCATCAGCATGGATGCGGCGATCCAAACCTGCTGCGCCGAGCCCATGGGCCGAGGCGTGGACAAGGCCAGGAGGGCGTCGGAATTGAACCATCGGGCAAACGGCGGCGCGATCTGCATCGCATCGGACAGGCTTTGTGACAGGGAGCCGATCACCTGTCCGGTCGCAAAGAGCGCCGGAGGCGGCCACAGCAGCGCCAACGGCCACACCAGCAGCAGCAGCAGGCCGAAGCCGGCATCGCGGGTCAGCCAGCGTTCGCGCAGGTCGCGCGTCTTCTGGCTCAACGCCAGGCGCGGCAGCAGCCAGACCGCGAGCGCGGCGCCGAGCGCGGCGCCCAGGGTGTTGGTGGCCCAGTCCACGTTCGACGACACGCGCACCGGCAGGAACGATTGCAAGGACTCCATGCTGAACGACAGCAGGCTGGAGCCGATCGTGGCAAGCCCCCAGGCGCGCCAGCCGGTCCAGCGCGGCCGCAGGCTGGCGGCGGTCAGCAGGCCGAGCGGAAAATAGCCCGCCGCGTTCGTCAGCATGTCGCCTGCCGTGATGTAGCGCGGCCAATTCGCCGTGACGAAGTCGAACGGGCTCAGTCCCTGCCAGCGCCAGCCCGAAAAAGGGTAGAGGCTGGCATACAGCACCAGCAGCAGATAGGCGGCCAGCGCATAGCGCGAAAATCCCGGAGGCGGACGGTTCACCGCAGCGAATCAAAACGGCTTGATCACCACCAACGGCACGATGATGAACAGGGCGACGGTGGGGATTTCATTGAACCAGCGAAACCACTGATGGCTGCGCGTGTTGCTGCCATTCTCGAACTCGCGCAGGATGCGTTTGCACCAGAGGTGAAACCCGATCAGCACCAGGACGAGAGCCAGCTTGGCGTGCATCCAGCCATTGCCGGGGCCGTGCAGCCCGACGCCGAAGTACAGCCACAGCACAAGGCCGAAGCCGACCGCGGGCATCATCAGGATAGTCATGAAGCGGTAGAGCTTGCGCGCCATCAGCAGCAGGCGCTGCCGCTCGGCTTCGTTGCCGGGAGCGACCATGGCCAGGTTGACGAAGATCCGCGGCAGGTAGAAAAGGCCGGCGAACCACGAGATGACGAAAATGATATGCAGGGCCTTGACCCACAGAAATCCCATGCGCGCTCCTAGTCGAGTTCCGCCAGTTTAAATTTCGCGGGCTTGCGGCAAAAAAAACCCCGGCGGGGGCGCCGGGGTCAATAGCCTTGAATCAAGGCCCCCGCTCAGGGAGGAGAAGCGGGAGGAGGCGCCTCGCGGCGGCCACCTGCTGATCTTGATTCCCGTAAGCTCGAGAGGTTCCCGTCGCCATCACCACAAGGATGCAAGATTTCATGTCCAGCCCCGCATTTCCCGCCCTGCGCATGCGCCGCCTACGGCGCGACGACTTCACGCGGCGCCTCGTGCGCGAACACGCACTCGGCGTCGACGATCTGATCTACCCGGTCTTTATTTTGGATGGTGAAAAACGGCGCGAATCCGTGGCATCGATGCCCGGTGTCGAGCGCCTCAGCCTCGATCTGCTGCTGCCCGTCGCCGAGGATTGCGTCAAGCTCGGCATTCCGGTCATGGCCTTGTTTCCCGTCATCGCGCCGGAGCGCAAGACCGCCGACGGGCGCGAGGCTGCCAACCCCGATGGCCTCGTGCCGCGTGTGGTGCAGGCGCTCAAGCGCGAGTTTCCGGGGCTGGGCGTGCTCACCGACGTCGCCCTCGACCCCTACACCTCCCATGGCCAGGATGGCCTGCTCGACGACAGCGGCTATATCCTCAACGATCCGACCGTCGAGGTTCTGGTGCGCCAGGCGCTGGTGCAGGCCGGGGCCGGGGTGGACATCGTCGCGCCCAGCGACATGATGGACGGCCGCATCGGCGCCATCCGCGACAAGCTGGAGGCCGCGGGGCACGTGCACACCCGCATCATGGCCTACAGCGCCAAGTACGCCAGCGCCTTCTACGGACCTTTCCGGGATGCCGTCGGCTCGGCCAGGAATCTGGGCAAGTCCGACAAAAAGGTCTACCAGATGGATCCGGGCAATTCGGATGAGGCCTTGCGCGAAGTGCAACTCGACATCGCCGAAGGGGCCGACATGGTGATGGTCAAGCCCGGCATGCCCTACCTGGACATCGTGCGCCGGGTGAAGGACGCGTTTCGCATGCCGACCTTCGTCTATCAGGTCAGCGGCGAGTACGCCATGCTCAAGGCCGCGGCGCAGAACGGCTGGTTGGACGGAGAGGCCGTGATGATGGAGTCGCTGCTCGGCTTCAAGCGCGCCGGCGCCGACGGCATCCTGACCTACTTCGCACGGGACGCGGCGCGCCTGTTGCGGGCCGGTTGAGCAGGCCGCGCGACTTTGGGGCCCGGCGCGCGGAACCCGCCCGCGCGTTTTGTGTCCGACACGGGCAACCGGCCACGGCGTTGCTAAACCCACACGGAAAACCGCGCTATGTACACGATACGCGTCTGGGACTTGCCTCTGCGCCTGTTCCACTGGTTCTTGGCGTTGTTCATCGTCACGTCCATCGTCACCGGCCTGGTGGGTGGCAACGCCATGCAGTACCACTACTGGAGCGGCTATGCCATTTTGGCGCTGCTCGTGTTCCGGCTGCTATGGGGTTTCGTCGGCGGTCACCATGCGCGTTTCGTCAACTTCGTGCGCCATCCGAGGACGATCATCGCCTATGTGCGCGGCCAGCTCACGGATCCCGCGCATGGCGTGGGGCACAACCCGCTGGGCAGCCTGTCGGTGCTGGCCTTGCTGCTGGCGGCGGCGATGCAGGTGGGGAGCGGCCTGTTCGCCAACGACCAGATTTTCAACGCGGGACCGCTGGCCAACGATGTGAGCGACCGCACCAGCGCCATCCTGACCTTCTATCACACCACCATCGGCCAACCCCTCATCTATGGCTTGGTCGGCTTGCACGTGGCGGCGATCCTGTATTACGCCGTGGTCCGGCGCAAAAACCTGGTTGCCGCGATGATCACGGGCGACAAGCTGGTGGAGGTCCCTGTGCCCGCGACGCGCGACACCGCCCTGATGCGTCTGCTCGCCGCCGTATTGCTGGCGTTGGGCGTGGCGCTGGCTTGGTGGGTTTCCTCGCTGGGTGCGGTGGGCGGATACTGAGTGCGTCTCGAAGCTCCGGCTTCAATGCCAAAGCGTGATCATCGCGATGGCGATCCACCCCAGCACGAAATTGGTCATCACCAGCGGGTGAATCTGCTGTAGCGCCTTGGCCACCTTGGCCCAGTCCTGTTCGGCGGCGGCGCGTCGTGCGCGCTTGAACGGCGCAAAGTAGATGTGCGCGAACAACGCCATCATGATCAATCCGATGCCGAACATGGCATGCCAGGCCGCAGGCGCGTGCGCAAAGCCCGTCTGCGCCATCACCCACAGGCCGGAAGCCAGCAGCAAGGCGATGCTGATCCATACCAGCGGAAAGAAGCGCTGCAGGCTGGCAAAAATCATGCGCGGACGCAAGGGCGGCTCGAGTACGGCGAAAGCCGCAGGCCGCAGGCTGAGCAAGACGAAGGCCATGCCTCCCATCCAGACAATCGCGCCCAACAGGTGGGCGAAAATCAACAAGCCGTTCATGCAATCTCCCAGGTCTGCGGACAATTCTTTGCGAGCAAGCCCTATTCCAACATGCCTGGCCGGGCGCGGTGCGGCAGGGGGCGTTCAGGCGCGATCGATGCTCGAAAACCTTGATGGGCCGCAAAGCAAAGCATGGGCTGTCGAAAAACGCTGAAATCGTGTGAGCCTTCCCTTATACTTCCGCTGTTTAGCCGCCCTTAATTGTTACAACTCAAACACAATAAAACGCAAACGGGCGGCCCAGTCGAGGCCCTGCAGGGTGTGCCGGGCATGCCGCAACTGTTCGTTTCCTTGAATTCCCCTGGTGTGAGACAAGTGCAAGTTTCCGAATCCTGGCAAGACGATGTCGACAGTGTCGAGCGCGAGCCGCTGACGCGACAGCAGGCGCAAGCCTTGCTGTTGGCCAAGCCCGGCGTTTCGGTCTGGCGTGTCGTGTCGCTGCAGGCGGTCGTCGGCCTGGCCGTGGGAGTTGCGGCATTTGTCCTGGGCGGCCGGGCGGCGGCCTTGTCGGCGCTGTACGGGGCGGTCGTTGTCATGCTTCCCGCGGCGCTTTTCGCCGGGGCCATGCGTGCCTGGCTGGTGAGGTTGAAGCCGGCTTTTGCGCTGTTTGGCTTCGCCTTGGGCGAGCTGCTGAAAATCGCGCTCACGCTGATTCTTTTCGTGCTGGCTCCCCGCTTGCTGCCCGACCTGCATTGGGTCCCCATGCTGATCGGGCTCGCCGTCACGTTGCAGGTGTATTGGCTGGCCTTGCTGCTGCGCGGCAAGGCGCCCAAGCCCTGAGTCCGTCCTCCACTGTCCGCGATCGTTCAATCGACTGATCTCCCCATGTCCGCAGACCAGAACACCATTACCGCAGGCGAGTACATCATCCATCACCTGACGCAGTGGACCAGCGGTCCGCGCGTCGGCGTGGTGGATTTCGGCATCGTCGATATCGATTCGCTCATTTTCTCCATCGGCCTCGGCTTGATCGCCTGCTTCGTTCTCTGGCGCGTCGCCAAAAGCATGACCAGCGGGGTGCCCGGACGGCTGCAGGCGGCTGTCGAATTCCTGGTCGAGTTCGTCGACGAACAGGCGCGCGGCATCGTGCGCAACGCCAAGTCGCGCGAGTTCGTGACGCCGCTGGCTTTCATCTCGTTCATCTGGATCGTGATGATGAACCTGATGGATCTTCTGCCGGTCGATCTGCTGCCGCGTTTGTGGCAAGGCGCAGGGGCCATGACCGGACACGACCCCGCGCACATGTATCTGCGGGTGGTGCCCACGGCCGACTTGTCGGTCGCCCTCGGCATGTCGGTCACCATCCTGCTGTTGAGCTTGTACTACGGCATCAAGGTCAAGGGCATTGGCGGCTGGGTGCACGAACTGTTCACCGCCCCCTTCGGCAACCATGTCCTGCTGTGGCCGCTGAATTTCGCCATGCAGTTGCTGGAGTACCTGGCCAAGACCCTGTCCCATGGCATGCGACTGTTCGGCAATCTCTACGCCGAGGAGATCCTGTTCATGATCATCGCGCTCATGGGGGCGGCGGGTTTGAGCAGCCTGACGGGCTGGTCGCTGTTTTTCGGCAATATCGTGGCGGGGCTGGCCTGGTCCATTTTCAGCATGCTGATCATCGTGCTGCAAGGCTTCATTTTCATGATGCTCACCTTGGTCTACATCGGCCAGGCTCACGATCATCATTGATTCGATTTTGACTTTTTCCTTTCTTCACTGACTTCCAACTTTCTCAACAGGAGCGCTTCATGGAACACGTTCTCGGTTATGTCGCATTGGCCGCGGGTCTGATCATCGGTCTGGGTGCCAATGGCGCCTGTATCGGCATCGGCATCATGGGTAGCAAGTATCTTGAATCCGCCGCACGCCAGCCCGAGTTGATGAACGAACTGCAAACCAAGATGTTCCTGCTGGCCGGCCTGATCGACGCGGCCTTCCTGATCGGCGTTGGTCTGGCCATGATGTTCACGTTCGCCAACCCCTTCGTGCTGAAGTAATTCGCAGCCATCACCATCCGACTGATTCAACGCAAAGGTTAGCGCCATGCATCTGGACGCAACACTGATTGCGCAGCTCGTGGTGTTCTTGCTGCTGGCGTGGTTCACGGCGAAATTCGTCTGGCCACCCATCACGAGGGCCCTGGACGAGCGCGCCAAAAAAATCGCCGACGGTTTGGCCGCGGCCGATCGCGCCAAAGCCGAGCTTGCCTCGGCCAACCGCGAGGTCGAGCAGGAGCTTGCCCGCTCGCATCACGAAAGCGCGCAGCGATTGGCCGAGGCCGAGCGCCGTGCGCATGCCATGATCGAAGAGGCGCGCAGGAAGGCGGAAGAGGCCGGCGAGAGCATCATTGCTCAAGCCAAGGCGGAGGCCGAGCAGCAGGTCATCAAGGCGCGCGAAGCGCTGCGCGATCAGGTTGCAGGGCTTGCCGTGAAGGGCGCCGAGGCCATTTTGCACCGCGAAATCAACCCGCAAGTGCATGCCGACTTGCTTGCCCGGCTCAAAGCCGAGTTGTGATCGGAGCACGCCATGGCTGAACTCGCCACCATCGCGCGGCCCTATGCCGAAGCCATTTTTGAGGCTGTGCAAGCCAAGCCCGCGGCGGACGCGCTGGAGCAGGTTTCCCGCGCGCTTGATGCGCTGGCGCTCGTCGCGCGCGATTCGCAGGTCCGTTCGCTGGCCGGGGACCCGCATCTGTCCATCGAGCGGCTCGAGGAGTTGATGCTTGCCGCGGTGCCGCAACCGGCAGGCACGGCGGTCCGCAACATGCTGCGGGTGGTTCTCGAGAACCGTCGTCTTGCGGCACTGCCCGCCATTGCCGAACAGTTTCATCGACTCAAGGATGCGGCGCAGCAGCGTGCCGAAGCGGTGATCAGCAGCGCGTTTGCGTTGGACCCGGCTCAAATCGACGAGCTCCTGCCCGTGCTTGAGCGCAAGTTCGGCTGCAAGCTCTATCCGCGTGTCGAAATCGACCCCAGTCTGATTGGCGGTATTCGCGTCGCCGTGGGTGACGAAGTGCTTGACACTTCGGTACGCGCGCGGCTGGACTCCATGCGTATCGCGCTCTCCGCCTGAGCTCTCATCGCCCAAGTATCCCGAGGCTACCCATGCAACTCAATCCCGCAGAAATTTCCGAACTCATCAAAAGCCGCATCGAAGGCCTGGGCGCGAACGCCAATGTCAAGAATCAGGGCACCGTCGTCTCCGTTTCCGACGGCATCGTGCGGGTGCACGGCCTGTCCGACGTGATGCAGGGCGAAATGCTCGAATTCCCCGGCAATACCTTCGGCCTCGCGCTCAACCTCGAGCGTGACTCGGTGGGCGCCGTGGTGCTGGGCGACTATGGCCATATCTCCGAAGGCGATACCGTCAAGTGCACCGGGCAGATCCTGTCCGTGCCGGTCGGTCCCGAGTTGATCGGCCGCGTCGTCAATACCCTCGGCCAGCCCATCGATGGCAAGGGCCCGGTCAATACCAAGCTCACCGACATCGTCGAGAAGGTCGCTCCCGGCGTGATCTGGCGCAAGTCCGTGTCGCAGCCGGTGCAAACCGGTATCAAGGCCATCGATGCCATGGTTCCCGTCGGCCGCGGCCAGCGCGAGCTCATCATCGGCGACCGCCAGACCGGCAAGACGGCGGTGGCGGTGGACACCATCATCAGCCAGAAGGGCAAGGACCTGATCTGTATCTACGTCGCCATCGGCCAGAAAGCGTCGACCATCGCCAACGTGGTGCGCAAGCTGACGGAATACGGCGCGATGGACTACACCATCGTGGTTGCCGCCTCGGCTTCGGATTCGGCCGCCATGCAGTACCTGGCGCCCTATGCCGGCTGCACCATGGGCGAATACTTCCGCGACCGTGGCCAAGACGCGCTGGTCATTTATGACGATCTGACCAAGCAAGCTTGGGCCTATCGCCAAATTTCCCTGCTGCTGCGCCGCCCGCCTGGCCGTGAGGCCTACCCCGGCGACGTGTTCTACCTGCACAGCCGCCTGCTCGAGCGCGCGGCCCGCGTGAACGAGGAATACGTCGAGAAGTTCACCAACGGCGAAGTCAAGGGCAAGACCGGTTCGCTGACCGCATTGCCCATCATCGAGACGCAGGCCGGCGACGTGTCCGCCTTCGTGCCGACCAACGTGATTTCCATCACCGACGGCCAGATCTTCCTCGAGACCGATCTGTTCAACGCCGGCGTGCGCCCTGCGATTAACGCCGGCGTTTCCGTGTCCCGCGTCGGCGGCGCGGCCCAGACCAAGGTGATCAAGAAGTTGTCCGGCGGTATTCGTACCGATCTGGCGCAGTATCGCGAATTGGCCGCCTTTGCCCAGTTCGCCTCCGACCTTGACGATGCAACCCGCCGCCAGCTCGAGCGCGGCCGCCGCGTCGTGGAACTGCTCAAGCAGCCGCAATACCAGCCGGTGCAGGTGTGGCAGCTGGCCGCTTCGCTGTACGCGGTGAACAACGGCTATCTCGACGATATCGATGTCAAGCAGCTTCTCGGTTTCGAGAAGGGGCTGCACGCGCATCTGCAGTCCAAATATGCCGCATTGATCGACAGCATCGAGTCCAAGAAGGACCTGGGCAAGGAAGACGAAGCCGTGTTGAAGGAGGCCATCGCCGAGTTCAAGAAGGCCGGGGCTTACTGATTCATTCCACCATTCACCCAAGTCGGTTCATGACCATGTCCCGCAGTCCCGTGGCGTCGTACGCGCGCAACCTCGCGGGCTCGTGGCGGGCGTTCTGACCGAAGGAGATTTCGCATGCCTGGAATGAAAGAAGTTCGCGCCAAGATCAAGAGCGTGCAAAACACGCGCAAGATCACCAAGGCGATGGAAATGGTGGCCGCGTCCAAGATGCGCAAGGCCCAGGAACGCATGCGCGCCGCCCGGCCCTACGCCGAGAAGGTCCGTGCGATCACGACCAATCTGAGCCGAGCCAACCCGGAGTACAGCCACCCGTTCCTGGTGGCGCGCAGCCCGGTGCGTGGTGTGGGCCTGATCCTGATCACGACCGACAAGGGCTTGTGCGGAGGACTCAACACCAACATCCTGCGCGCTGTCACGCAGCACATCAAGGACTGGCAGGGCCAGGGTGTCGCCGTGCAGGGCTGTGCCATCGGCAACAAGGGCCTGCAATACCTCAACCGCCTGGGGATCAATGTCGCCTCGCAGTTGGTGCAGATGGGCGACAAGCCGCATCTCGACAAGCTTGTCGGCCCGGTCAAGGTCCTGCTCGACGCCTACGAGCGCGGCGAGATCGACGCCGTCTATCTCGCCTTCAGCAGTTTCATCAATACGATGAAGCAGCAACCCCTGGTGGAGCAGCTCGTGCCCCTGTCGGCCAAGTCGATGAGCACGACCGAAACCGAGCGCAAGCAGCATGGCTGGGACTACATCTACGAACCCGACGCCAAGCCGGTGATCGATGCCCTGCTCGTGCGCTATATCGAGGCGCTGGTGTACCAGGCCGTGACGGAAAACATGGCCTGCGAGCAATCGGCCCGCATGGTGGCCATGAAGTCGGCATCCGACAACGCCAAGACGGTGATCAGCGAACTGCAGCTGGTCTACAACAAGAGTCGCCAGGCTGCCATCACCAAAGAATTGTCTGAAATCGTCGGGGGCGCAGCCGCCGTCTAAGGCGCCGCACCCATTACTGCATATTGGAGAACCAGATGACCACGGCCCAAACC
>JAJXUC010000097.1 GCA_021783435.1 Pseudomonadota bacterium
CCCAGATCCAGCCGCAGTGCCCGTGTGAGATAGGCCACGCCGGGCGTGGGCAGCGGCCCGACCAGCACCACGTCACAGCCGGCGGCCGAGAAGCCGCACTCCAGCGCCGCTTCGAGCATGTAGCCGGAGACGCGGGTGTCTTTGCCGATCAGCACCACCGGGCGTTCCACACCATGCCGGCGCAGCACGCGCCCAGCAGCCTGGCCCAGGCGCAAGCCGAATTCAGGGACGATGGGGCTCCTGCCCACACGTCCGCGCACACCGTCGGTTCCGAAATATTGTCTGCTCATCTGGATTGCGTCGCGAGAGGGTTGGCACACTGTAGACATGGGGCCGGATTTTGCCAAACCGCGATTGCGGGATGAGGAGCTGCGGCCCTCATCCACGCATGGCTGTCCACACTTTCAGGGCGTCGACGGTGGCAGCAACGTCGTGCGCGCGGACGATGCACGCGCCCGCGGCGACGCATGCCAATGCCGCGGCAAGACTGCCGGGAAGGCGCTCGGCGACCGGACGTCCGGACGTGCCGCCGATCATGGATTTGCGCGAGACGCCCACCAGGACTGGGTAGCCACATGACGTCAGTGTCTCGAGTCCCCGAGCCAGGCTCATGTTGTGCGCGAGCGACTTACCAAAACCAAAACCTGGGTCGAGACAAAGACGCGCTGCGGGAATACCCAACGCCAGCAGATCGGCAACTCGTTGCAGCAGAAAGCTCCGGACCTCGGCGATCACGTCGCCATACTGAGGCTGGAGTTGCATGGTGCCGGGCTCTCCCTGCATGTGCATGAGGCAGATGCCGGCCTGCGACGCCGAGACGATGGCTTGCGCCCCAGGCATGCGCAAGGCGTACACATCGTTGATGATGTCCACGCCCAGATCGAGCGCGCGCTGCATGGTTTGCGGTCTGTAGCTGTCGACCGACACCGGCACGCTCCACAACACGGCTTCGCGCAGCACCGGCTCAATGCGCGTCCACTCGGTGTCGGCGTCCACTGGGGCCGATCCGGGACGCGTGGACTCACCGCCGATGTCGAGGATGTCTGCGCCCTCCTCCAGCAACCTGCTTGCATGACGGATGGCCGAGCGTGCATCGTCGTGCTGGCCGCCGTCGGAAAACGAGTCGGGCGTGACGTTGACGATGCCCATCACCAAGGGGCGAGAAAGCGCCAATTGGAATCGACCCGCCAACCAGTGTTGAAGCATGCAATCTCGATGGAGGCGTGGTTGGGTTGCCGATGAAAAAACGGCCCGGTGACCGGGCCGTTGCATCGAAGGAGCGACTCAGGCAGCCGAGGCAGACGGCGCATCAGCAGACAAGCCGCTGGGCCTCCCTGCGGTCGGCGGCTGCTGGCCCGTCGTGGTGGCACCGGGTGGCTTCGGCGCGCGCGGCGGACGGCCCGACATGATGTCCTCGATCTGGTCGGAGTCGATGGTTTCCCACTCCAGCAAGGCTTGGGCCATCACGTGGATCTTGTCCTTGTTGTCTTCGATCAGCTTGCGTGCCAAGGCATACTGCTCGTCGATGATGCGGCGGATCTCACCATCCACTTTTTGCATGGTCTGCTCGGACACATGCGTGGTCTTGGTGATGGAACGGCCGATGAACACCTCGCCTTCGTTCTCGGCATAGACCATCGGCCCCAGGGAGTCGGACATGCCGTAGCGCGTCACCATGTCGCGCGCCAGTTGCGTGGCGCGCTCGAAGTCGTTCGAGGCACCGGTGGTCATTTGATTCATGAACACCTCTTCGGCGATACGCCCACCGAACAGCACCGAGATCATGCTGAGAATGCGCTCACGGTCCATGCTGTAGCGATCGTTCTCCGGCAACTGCATGGTCAGCCCCAGGGCGCGGCCGCGTGGAATGATGGTGACCTTGTGCACCGGGTCGGTCTTGGGCATCAACCTGGCGACCAGGGCATGTCCGGATTCGTGATAAGCCGTGTTGCGGCGCTCGTCCTCGGGCATGACCATGCCCTTGCGCTCGGCGCCCATCATGATCTTGTCCTTGGCGCGCTCGAAGTCTTCCATTTCGACCAACCGGCCACTGCGGCGGGCGGCGAACAGCGAAGCTTCGTTCACCAGATTGGCCAGATCAGCACCGGAGAAGCCTGGTGTGCCACGGGCAAGGATGTCGGCACGCACATCGGGGCCGATGGGGGCCTTGCGCATGTGCACGATGAGGATTTGCTCACGGCCACGAATGTCCGGAAGCTGCACATACACCTGGCGGTCGAATCGGCCGGGGCGCAGCAACGCCGGGTCGAGAATGTCGGGCCGGTTGGTGGCGGCGATCACGATGACACCGAGATTGGTATCGAAACCGTCCATCTCGACCAGCATCTGGTTGAG
Source organism: Pseudomonadota bacterium (assembly GCA_021783435.1). Next base: position 2,356 of record JAJXUC010000097.1, read on the forward strand.
GGTCTGCTCCCGCTCGTCGTTGCCACCGCCCAGCCCCGCCCCGCGATGCCGGCCCACGGCATCGATCTCATCGATGAAGATGATGCAGGGCGCATGCTTCTTCGCCGTCTCGAACATGTCGCGCACGCGCGATGCGCCCACACCCACGAACATCTCGACGAAGTCAGAGCCGGAAATGGAGAAAAAGGGAACCTTGGCCTCGCCAGCAACGCTCTTGGCCAGCAAGGTCTTGCCGGTACCGGGCGGGCCGACGAGCAGCACACCACGCGGAATGCGGCCGCCGAGTTTCTGGAATTTCTGCGGATCCTTGAGGAAATCGACCAATTCCTTGACTTCTTCCTTCGCCTCGTCGCAGCCGGCCACATCCGCAAAGGTCACCGTATTGCTGGATTCGTCGAGCAGACGAGCCTTGGATTTGCCGAAACTGAACGCACCCCCACGGCCACCCCCTTGCATCTGGCGCATGAAGTAGACCCAGACGCCGATGAGCAGCAGCATGGGGAACCAGGAGATCAGGATTTGCATCAGGAACGACTGCTCCTCGCGCGGCGCACCGGTCACCTGCACGCCATCCTTGATCAGGTCGCCGACCATCCACAAGTCACCGGGTGAGGTCAGGGCATAGCGCCGGCCTTCGGTGGTTGTCACATCCAGGGTGCCACTCTGGTGGACGATCACCTTTTTCACGCGACCTTGCTTGGCCTCTTGCATGAACTGGGTGTAACTCACGGAGTCCGTTGGCGCCGCCCGGTCAAATTGCTTGAACACCGTGAACAGCACCAAGCCAATCACCAGCCAGATTGCAACTTTGGAAAACCATTGATTGTTCAAAACAGACTCCTGGAGGCTCCGGCGTGGAGCAAACGCTTGAATCGCACCACACCTAATCTGCGTCCAATTCTAGGTGAATCAAGTCTGGACTCCCTATTTTCTGCGAGTAGACCCACAAGGCCGAAGGAAATTTTTAGCCAATAACTATGAAAATAATCAAGGCCATAGCTTACACGGGAGTCGGCGCTGCAATTTTCGGATCCCTACCCAAAATGAACACCTCAGCCGAACGGTCTCGCGATGCCTTGGGCTTGATCGCCTTCACGGTTTTGAATTGCAATTTGAAACGGTTGACGATCTGACTGAAATAGCCGGTGTGAAAGCTCTTGATCAGCATCACACCATCCTCGCTCAGCCAGTTGCGCGCAAAGTCGAGCGCAAGATCGGCGAGGTGTTCGATGCGCGCAGCGTCGGCCGAGGCGATGCCCGAAAGATTGGGGGCCATATCCGACAGCAAAACATTCACTCGCCTGCCTTGCAACGCCGCTTCGAGTCGTGCAAGCACATCGGCTTCGCGAAAATCCCCTTGAATGAACTGCACGCCAGTCACCGGCTCCATGGGCAACAAATCCAGCGCAAGGACTGTCCCTCGCAGGCCACCCTCGGGACTGGCCAGTTTGCGACTCAGATATTGGGACCAGGCTCCGGGCGCGCTGCCAAGATCCACCACGACATGGCCGGGCATCACCAAGCGGTTGTCCTCGTCGATTTCCTGCAGTTTGTACACGGCGCGCGAGCGGTAGTTGTCTTTTTGCGCCCGCTTGACGAACGGGTCATGCAAGTGCTCGTTCAACCAAGCTTTCTTGAAACGATTTTTTTTCATGAGAACAGGGATTTCATCGCGACGATTTGAAATTGCAGCGGGCGCAATCGGCAGAAGACGGATAATTCAGACATGACCACATTGCACCTCACCCCAGCCGACCGCAGCACCAAACGCGCCCAGGCCCATCCGCTCAAACCGACCGTGCTGATCGGCGACCAGGGTCTGACCGAAGCCGTCATGGCCGAAATCGATCGTGCCCTGTCGTCCCACGGACTGATCAAGGTGCGCATGGCCTTGGATGATCGCGTGGCCCGTGCCGAAGGCATGGAACGCATTTGTGAAGCTCTCGGCGCTGCACCGGTGCAGAGCATCGGCAAGATTCTGGTGCTGTTCCGACCCATTCCGCTTGAACGCGACGACGCATCAACAGGAAAAACCAAGGGCGCAGGGCCCAAGCAGGTGAAGGTCGTCGTGCCCTCGACCAGCCCGACCCACCGCGCCCGCATCAAACGCGTCACCGTTCTGGGCAACGAGCGGCTGACGGCCACGGGCAAAGTCAAGCGCGCCAAACCACGTCAATCCAGCATCAAGAAAATTCGGCTGGGCTGAAGCCGTTCACGCAAGCCGCCAGAACCAAAGGCTCAGGGCGCGGCTCACTGTTCAGTTGCGGCCGGCAACTTCCAGGCATATGCAAACACGCACACCGCCTGCAACACATAGACCAAACTTGCAGCCGCATGCCACTTGCCGGCATTGGCTGCGTGGTTGACGGCGGCTTGAATCAGGTTGGGCACAACGCCGAACTCACCCAGCACAGCAAAGAAAATGCCGCCAAGAACCAGAAAAAAAGGCGTTGCCGCCGAGAGTGGCTTGGCGTGACGACGCTCCAACAAAGCCAGCGCGAGACCGAGAATCAGCGCGGCAAGAGTCATGAGATAAAACATACGGCTGGCCACCATGGCGGCCACCATCTTGTCCGGCACGATGGCAAAAGCCGTCGGCGCGCCGATCAGGCCAACGGCTGCCAAGCCGCCAAGCCACAAGGCGGCAAGCAGGAAGCGCAGTCGCAAGTGCAGAAGCGCACTCACGCGTATTTCACCTTGACGACTTCGTAACCACGCACGCCCCCCGGCGCCATGACCTGGGCGATGTCGCCCTCCTCCTTCCCAATGAGCGCACGGGCAATGGGTGAACTCACGGAAATCATGCCCAGCTTCAAGTCGGCCTCATCGTCACCGACGATCTGGTAGACCACGACATCACCACTTTCCTCGTCCGACAACTCCACGGTGGCACCGAACACGACCCGACCTTCGGCATGCAGTTCGGCGGGATCGATGATCTGCGCCGACGACAGCTTGGTTTCCAGCTCGGCAATTCGGCCTTCGATAAAGCCCTGGCGATCCTTCGCCGCTTCGTACTCGGCGTTTTCCGACAAATCGCCTTGCGCCCTTGCCTCGGCAATGGCCTGAATGACGGCATGACGCTCAACGGATTTGAGGCGCTGCAGTTCAGCCTTGAGTTTTTCCGCGCCGCGGCGGGTCATGGGTGTGGACATGGAAAATGATCCAGTGATGGAATTTCAAAAAAAACGCCGCAGCAGCGCACTGCCACGGCGATTCATCGATCTGTCTGTTCAGTGTGCCAAACGCAGCGACTGATGTAAAGCCTGCAGCGGATAGACCTCAAACTGCCGTAGGCACTTCATCCCCTCCACTGCGGCCTCGGCCCCTGCGATGGTGGTGAAGGTGGCCACGCGGCTGGCCAGGGCGGTGATGCGGATGGCACGTGAATCGGCAATCGCGTTGCGTCGCTCCTCCACCGTGTTGACCACCAGCACGATGTCGCCGTTTTTCATCATGTCGACGACATTGGGTCGGCCTTCGGTGACCTTGTTGACCACGTCAACCGGTAAGCCAGCTGCCGCCAAGGAAGCTGCCGTGCCGCGCGTGGCCGTGAGCAGGAAGCCCATGGCCACCAACTCGCGCGCGACGTCCACCATGCGTGCCTTGTCGTTGTTCTTGACGGACAGGAACACCTTGGCGCTGCCGGGAACGCCCGCCTCCGGCAAGCGCGAACCCGCGGCGATTTGCGATTTGACGAAAGCCTCGCCAAAGCTGCGGCCCACCCCCATCACCTCGCCGGTGGATTTCATTTCGGGACCGAGTATGGGATCGACGCCGGGGAATTTGACGAAGGGGAAAACCGCCTCCTTCACACTGAAGTAGCCGGGCACGACCTCAGCAGGAATGCGCTGCCCCGCCAGGGTCTGGCCGACCATGCAGCGCGCGGCGATCTTGGCCAGTTGCAGGCCGGTGGCCTTGGAGACGAAGGGAACGGTGCGGGAAGCGCGGGGGTTGACCTCCAGCACGAAGATGCGGTCCTCGCCACCGTCTTGCTGAATCGCAAACTGCACGTTCATCAAACCCACCACATGCAGCCCATGTGCCATGGCCACGGTCTGGCGCTTGAGCTCGGCGATGGTGGCAGCCGACAGCGAATAGGGTGGCAGCGAGCAGGCCGAATCGCCCGAGTGCACCCCAGCCTGCTCGATATGTTCCATGACACCGGCGACGAAGACATCCTGGCCGTCGCAGACGGCATCGACATCGCATTCGATGGCATCGTTGAGAAAGCGGTCGAGCAGCACCGGCGAGTCGTGGGACACCTTGACGGCTTCGCGCATGTAACGCTCGAGATCGCGTTGCTCGTGCACGATGTCCATCGCCCGTCCACCCAGAACATAGCTGGGGCGCACCACCAGCGGATAGCCGATGTCCTCGGCCTTGGCGATGGCCTCCGCCTCGGAGCGCGCGGTGCGGTTGGCTGGTTGCAGCAAACCCAGATCGTGGATGAGATGCTGGAATCGCTCGCGGTCCTCGGCGGCGTCGATCATGTCCGGGCTGGTGCCGATGATGGGCACGCCTGCAGCCTCCAGCGCCAGCGCCAGCTTCAGCGGCGTCTGGCCGCCGTATTGCACGATGACACCAGTGGGTTTTTCCTTGTCGACGATTTCCAGCACATCTTCCAGCGTCAGCGGCTCGAAGTAGAGCCGGTCGGACGTGTCGTAATCGGTCGAGACCGTCTCGGGGTTGCAGTTGACCATGATGGTCTCGTAACCGTCTTCGCGCAGCGCGAGCGCCGCATGCACGCAGCAATAGTCGAACTCGATCCCCTGGCCGATGCGGTTGGGCCCGCCGCCCAGCACCATGATTTTCTTGCGATCGGTGGGCGCGGACTCGCACTCCTCCTCGTAAGTCGAGTAGAGGTAGGCGGTCTGCGTGGCAAACTCGGCGGCACAAGTATCGACCCGCTTGTACACCGGGCGCACGCCCAACTCGTGACGGCGCTTGCGCACGGCGCTCTCGGTGGACTTGAGCAAATAGGCCATGCGCCGATCCGAAAAGCCCTTGCGCTTGAGCCAGCGCAGCGTGTTGGCATCGAGCGCTTCGAGCTGGGTACGTTCGAGTTGCAGCTCGGTATCGACGATGTCCTTGATCTGCGCCAGGAACCAGGGATCGATGCGGGTGAGCTGGTGCACATCATCCAGGCTGAAGCCCTGCGCCAAGGCGTCGCCCAGATACCAGATGCGTTCCGGGCCGGGCTCGCCGAGTTCGCGCTCCAAGGTCTCGCGGTCGATGGTTTTCTGGTTGAGGCCGTCGACACCGACTTCCAGACCGCGCAGCGCTTTCTGGAAACTTTCCTGAAAGGTCCGGCCGATGGCCATGACCTCGCCCACGGACTTCATCTGGGTCGTCAGGCGTGCATCAGCCTGGGGAAATTTCTCGAAGGCGAAGCGCGGAACCTTGGTGACCACGTAATCGATGGTCGGCTCGAACGACGCCGGGGTGATGCCACCGGTGATGTCGTTGCGCAACTCGTCCAGCGTGTAGCCCACGGCCAGCTTGGCCGCGATCTTGGCAATGGGAAATCCTGTGGCTTTCGAGGCCAGCGCGGAGGATCGCGACACACGCGGATTCATCTCGATGACGATGAGCCGGCCGTCAGCCGGATTCACGGCAAACTGCACGTTGGATCCGCCGGTATCCACGCCGATCTCACGCAGCACGGCAATGCTGGCGTCGCGCATGACCTGGTATTCCTTGTCGGTCAGGGTTTGCGCCGGCGCGACGGTGATCGAATCCCCGGTGTGCACACCCATCGGGTCGAGGTTTTCGATCGAGCAGACGATGATGCAGTTGTCCGCGCGGTCGCGCACAACCTCCATCTCGAACTCCTTCCAGCCGATCAACGACTCCTCGATCAACAGCTCACTGGTCGGCGAGGCTTCGAGACCGCGCTTGCAAATGGCCTCGAACTCTTCCGGGTTGTAGGCGATACCGCCACCCGTTCCGCCAAGCGTGAAACTGGGACGAATGATGGTGGGAAAACCAATGGTTTTCTGCACGCCCCAGGCTTCCTCCAGCGTGTGGGCGATGCCCGAACGCGCCGAGCCCAGGCCGATGCGGGTCATGGCCTGCTTGAACTTCTGCCGGTCCTCGGCCATGTCGATGGCCTCGGGTTTGGCACCGATGAGTTCCACACCGTACTTGGTCAGCACACCGTTGCGGTGCAGGTCGAGAGCGCAATTCAGCGCGGTCTGTCCACCCATGGTCGGCAGGATGGCATCGGGACGCTCGCGGGCAATGATGGTCTCGACCACTTGCCAGGTGATGGGCTCGATGTAGGTGACGTCGGCCGTTTCCGGATCGGTCATGATCGTGGCCGGATTGCTGTTGACCAATATGACCTTGTAACCCTCTTCACGCAAGGCCTTGCAGGCCTGGGCTCCGGAATAATCGAACTCGCAGGCTTGGCCGATGACGATCGGGCCGGCACCGATGATCAGGATGCTTTGAATGTCTGTGCGCTTGGGCATGGGGCGATGCAGGTGGAATGCTGGGAAAAATTGGGCTGGGTCACTTGATCGATGCCGTAGCGAGCCGCGCGCTGAATGCCATGAATGCCGCGCCCACCACGCCGGTCAGCCCAGCGGCCAGGCGGCGACGGCGGCGAAACGCCTCAGCCAGGCGCGAACCGGCGAAGATCAGCGTGGACAGATAGAGCAGGCTGAACAATTGCACGATGCCCCCCAGAATGAGGAAGGACAGCGCTGGATGGGCATAGGCCGGATCGACGAATTGAATGAAAAACGATATGAAAAAGAAAATGGCCTTGGGGTTGAGCAAGCTGATGAGCAAGGCCTTGCCCAAGGGATGCGCCGCATCGACTCGCGCCGTTGGCGCGATCGGCGCTTCGGCCTGCTTGTAGCGACGCAACGCGACGCGCAGCATGTTCAAACCAATCCATGCGAGGTAGGCCGCACCGAGCAATTTGACGACGACGAACAGCCAGGCGACCGCCTCGAGCAGACTGGCCAGGCCCGCGGCGGCCAGCACCATGAGCACCGTGTCGCCGATGAAAATGCCGCAGGCCCCGAGATAGCCCTGCCTCACCCCGCGCTGCGCGGCCACGCTGAGCACGTACAAGGAGTTCGGCCCCGGCAGCAGCACGATGAACACCACGCCGAGCACATACAGCCCGAGATCGGTGATGCCGAACAGATCGTGCATGGCGGCGGGGCCCGGACTTCAGGCTGCGGCCCGTTGACGCTGCATCAAGCCGACGAAGCGGTCGAACAATTCGCCAATTTCATGAGGACCTGGGCTGGCTTCGGGGTGTCCCTGGAAACAAAAAGCAGGTTTGTCGCGGAACTCGAAGCCCTGCAAGGTGCCGTCGAACAAGGAGACATGGGTGGTGCGCACATGCCGCGGCAGCGTTTCGGCATCGACAGCGAAGCCGTGATTCTGACTGGTGATGCTCACGCGCCCGGTGTCGAGGTTTCTCACGGGATGGTTGGCCCCATGATGACCGAATTTCATCTTGAAAGTCCGCGCGCCTGCTGCCAAGGCCATGATCTGGTGACCCAGGCAAATCCCGAACGTGGGCACGCCATGCTCGATCAAGCTGCGCGCCGCCGCAATAGCGTAGTCACAGGGCTCGGGATCGCCCGGCCCATTCGACAGGAACACACCGTCGGGCCGCATGGACAGCACCACTTCGGCAGAGGTCTGCGCCGGCACCACCGTCACACGGCAGCCACGCGAAGCCAGCAAACGCAAGATATTGAACTTGACGCCAAAGTCGTAGGCAACAACGTGAAAGCCCGTTCCGCCCGACTCGCCATAGCCCTGGTCGAGCGACCAGGCAGTTTGCCTCCAGGCATAGGGCTCGGTCGTGCTCACGACCTTGGCCAGATCCATCCCGGCCAGGCCATGGAAGCGGCGGGCCTTGTCAAGCGCATGCTCCACGTCGGCGGCGCCGACGACTTGGCCGAGGGGCCATGCCATGAGGCAACCGTTCTGCGCGCCTTTGCTGCGCAACAAGCGGGTGAGTTTGCGCGTATCGATGCCGGCGATGGCAAGCGTGCCCGTGCGCCGCAAATAATCGCCCAGGCCCTCGGTTTTGCGAAAATTCGAGTCGATTTGCGGCAGATCCTTGATGATCAACCCAGCGGCATGGATTTTCGCAGCCTCCACGTCCTCCTGGTTCACGCCGACATTGCCGATATGCGGGTAGGTCAGCGTGACGATTTGCTGGCAATAACTCGGGTCGGTGAGAATTTCCTGGTAGCCGGTGATGGCGGTGTTGAATACCACCTCACCCGTGCTTTCTCCGGCTGCGCCAATGGAAATACCGTGAAAGACCGTACCGTCGGCGAGGGCCAAAATCGCTTTGGGTTGCAACGGCAGCATTGATTGGTTCTCCGAACGCTTGATGTCGCGTGGCTTGTTGTATGGCGTTGAAAGCACGCTGTGTTTGGGACGCGTCGGGTGTGCAGGCAACCCGTGTTCAAGTCTGAACCAGCATAGCCCAAAGCCTTGAAATTATAGCCATGCCACCCACCCGCCATACCCTGCGTGCTCACACCTTGCCTTGCACCACAACCTGCTGATGCTGCGTGCAGACCCGCTCGGCGTTGCTGTTCATGCACGATGCCAAGAGCCCGGCGAAACAAGCGGGCGCCAGGATCCCGCCAGATCGCGAGTTCGCACAGCAACCTGACCAATCCATCCAGGGTGAAGCCATGCCTCCTCGACACAACCGTCCAACCCGCCTTGCCCCGTCGCGAACAACCAGACATGACGACCCTGATCAGGAAGCCAGGTTCGAGCCGGAGTGGGCGGCTCGCTCAGCATCGAGGTGTCGGCCCATGGGGGGCAAACCCGTCGATTGCGCCATCATCCGGCTATGCTCAGACTGACACGGTGGCAATGAACGGGCTCGACGTTGGGGATCGTTGCCGGACAGACCACAGGCACATCGGTCTGCGCCCGGGTGCGATGCCGATCGTGCAACCCTCCTTGTTTTGACCGACAGCCCGGACGTTATCAAACCCAGAAGATCCCCCCGTCACTGAATTGGCCCGTTCACACGGGTTCTGCACCCGCACTGCCCAGCACGGACAGGACACGGCGTGTACAGGACCTCGACCCCAATCGGCAACTTCACCGCCCGGACAAGGAGCAGCGCATGTTCAAAAATTTCCACCCGATTTGCATTCAGGCCGGCAGCGTCAAGATCGCAGGCCGTATGGGCGGCAGCGGGCCTCCCCTGTTGTTGCTGCATGGCCATCCCCAGACCCACATGATCTGGCACAAGATCGCCGACGAACTGGCGGCGCACTACACCGTCGTTACAACGGATTTGCGCGGCTACGGTGCGTCCTCGAAACCAACGGGACAAGCCGATCACAGCACCTACAGCAAACGCGCCATGGCAGCGGATCAGGTTGCGGTCATGCAAAGCCTGGGGTTCGAGTCGTTCTTCGTCTGCGCCCATGACCGAGGCGCTCGCGTGGCGCACCGCCTGTGCCTGGACTCACCTGCCGCGATACGCAAAGCAATCTTGCTCGACATTGCTCCGACCCTGGCGATGTATGAGCAAACCAACCGGGCATTCGCAACCGCCTATTTCCACTGGTTCTTTCTGATCCAGCCGTCGCCGTTTCCAGAAACATTGATCAGCCGCGACCCCGATGCATACATCGATGCCGTGATGGGTAATCGTTCGGCCGGCATGGCGCCTTTCACACCTGAAGCACAGGACGCCTATCGGTCTGCCCTGCACGGCGAGGGCGCTGTCCATGCGATGTGCGAGGATTACCGGGCCTCGGCGACCATTGATCTGGAGCACGATCGACAGGACCGTCTGCAAGGCCACCGCATCACCTGTCCCTTGCACGTGTTGTGGGGGAGCAAAGGCATCGTCGGACGCTTGTTCGACCCTTTGCGTGAATGGAGTCAAGTCGCCGAACAAGTCAGCGGCCATGCCCTGGATTGCGGGCACTACATACCCGAGGAGGCACCTGAGGCATTATTCGAAGCAATCCGCACCACGCTGCGCTGACGGCAGGCGAAACGGGATCCACCGGATTTCACGAACCGGGTACACACCTGGCCTCACGGAGCAGCGGAAGCCCGCCCTTTTCGAAGAACCATGGCATCGTTGCAGGCCATGAGACTGCAACAGCCATCACCCATATTCGACATCCGGATAAGCAGTCCCATCAAGGCGCGCCGCTTCTGCAATCACCTCACGCAAAGCCTCTCTGGTTTTCACACTCGATTCGCTCAAATCTTGTGCCAGTCTTTGCCTTTGCTCGTCCAGAATTGCCCCATCAGTTCGCATGATGCCTATGGCCAGGCTCATCAAACGCATCGCACCGGCTTCCATGCAAACGCCCTTCAGTGCGTGTGCAGCGTCGTGCACGCCACTGTGATCACCGGACGCCAAAGCATCAAGAATCCGCGTGGTGTTGCGGTTGATATCCGTGCTGGCACGCTCCAGCAACTCCTTGACGAAATCGCGCCTCGTACCGATTTGCTTGAGTTTATCGATCACCTTCATGTCGATGTAAATCGTTGGAATCGGACGCAGATGCTGTGAAACAGTAGATTCAGGTGTCGAATCCTTGCGGCCAATGCCGGTTTGCGGAGACAAGAATTTCTGCCGAACATCGCGCGGATGGCGGCAGTTGTTGATCGCATCACGCAACTCTTGCGCCAGAACTGGTTTTGTGAGGACCCCCATCGCACCTGTATTTTTCAGTCGTGAAACCGTTAATGCAGACGCATCGGCCGTTAGGAAATAAGCCGGGGCAGGGTTACGGCAGCCAAACCGGTATGTCTGCAACACCGTGCTACCGTCGATGTCACCGAGGTTGTAGTCGAGCAGAAGCAAATCGAAGCTGTCCGTGCCTGCAAGAATATCCAGTGCCTGCGCGCCGCTTTCGGCCAGGATCACGGAGTGGCCTTCCTTTTGCAATATTTCTTGCAGCAAATAGCGATTGGTCTCGTTGTCGTCAACAATCAGGATACGTCGCCGCTCCTGCACATTCTGCAGATTCAATGCGCCAAGATCGCCCGCGATCTCGAATTCATTCTGACCAGCACGGACGCGGGGCATGCGAAGGTCGAACCAGAATGTACTACCCACACCGACATCACTACTGACCCGCAGCGTCCCGCCCATCAACTCGACAACCTGCCTGCTGATGGCCAGTCCCAGGCCTGTGCCCTCAGGCTGTTGCAGGTTCTTCGCATTGAGTTGCACAAAGGGATCAAAAATTTTATCCTGATATTCTTTAGGAATTCCAACTCCCGAGTCTTTGACACTAAATCGCAGGAGATAGTCCGAAGACGATTCACGCAAGAGCGCAATATTCAAAGCCACCGATCCATATTCAGTGTATTTGACTGAATTGTTCACCAGGTTAATCAACAAACGCGCCAGCCAATGGGCGTCACCAGCAACTTGGTCGACAATTCTCGGGTCGATCACACTTGAAAAGCCAATCCCCTTTTTTCTGGCGTTGGCCTCCACTGCGGCCCGGACTACATCGA
>JAJXUC010000231.1 GCA_021783435.1 Pseudomonadota bacterium
CAGCGGCCATCTCGGCGCGCTGCGCGAGGCGGGTCTGCTCGAGGTGGTGCAGCAGGGCCGCCACCGCTACTACCGTCTTGCCTCGGCGCAGATCGCCGCGCTGCTGGAGTCGCTGATACTGGTGGCGGCGCAGAATCCGGCGCGTGTGGCCACGTCGCGCGTCGATCCGCTGCTGCAGGCGGCGCGCACCTGCTACAACCATCTCGCCGGTCGGCTCGGCGTCGCGTTATGCGACGCGCTGCAGCGCAGGCAATGCATCCGGATCGAGGACGACATCGCGCACCTCACGCCGGACGGCATCCGTTTCCTGGGCGATTTCGGCTTGGATGCCGCGCGTTTGCGCCGCCATCCGTTTTCCAAGACCTGCATCGACTGGAGCGAGCGACGCCACCATCTCGGCGCCCCGGTCGGCATCGCGCTGTATCGGCGCTGCCTCGACTTGGGCTGGGTCCGTCACCAGCTGGACAGCCGCGCGGTCCGCCTCACCCAGGCGGGAGTCGCCGGGTTCGCATCCACTTTCGGGGTCAGCGTGGAGGCATGACCCCGGGAGGCCTGCGGCATGCGCCACAATGCGCCCATGCTCGAAAACATGACATCTCCCTTGCGCCAAGCGCTGGCGCGGCAGGTCCGCCAACTGGCCGGAGACAGCCGCGCGGCGCTGGACTTCACCCAGCCGGCCGGGGATCCCGGCTGGTTCGGCCCCGATACCGTCAGCTGGCGCGTGCATGCCGACTTCGTCGCGATGATGACCGGCGGCGTGGCCGCGCTGCTGCTGCAGGCGCTGCACCCGCTGGCGCTGGCGGCGGTCTGGGACTATTCCGATTTCCGCGCCGATCTGCGCGGCCGGCTGCACCGCACCGCGCTGTTCATCGCCACCACGACCTATGGCCCCAGCGCGGCGGCGCAGGCGGCGGTCGAGCGGGTGCGCGCCATCCACGCGCGCGTGCGCGGCACCGCTCCCGACGGTCGCCCCTACGCGGCGGACGACCCGCACCTGCTGACCTTCATCCACATCGCCGAGGTGTATTGCTTCGCCAGCGCCTACGACGGGCTCGTGTCGCGGCTGCCGGATGCGCAGCGCGATGCCTATGTGGATGAAATGGCGCGCGTGCCCCTGGCGCTGGGCGCCCGGGACGTGCCACGCGACTGGGCCGGCCTGCTTGCGGCGCTCCAGCGGTATCAGCCCGAGCTGCGCGGCGGCGCGCGGCCCCAGGCCATCCTGCGGCTGCTGCGCAGCATGGCCAGTCACCCGCAAAGCCGCCCGGCCACGCGGAGCGCGGTGAACCGGCTGCTGGCCGCCTTGGGCGGACGCGTGAACGATGTGCCGGTGAAACTCATGGTGCAGGCGGCCGGGTCATTGTTGCCTGAGCCGGCGCGTGAGCTTTATGGCCTGTCCGACAGGTCCATGCTGCCCACGGCCGCGGCGCATACCGCTTTGCGCGCCTGTGTGCCCTTGATGCGCTGGGCCTTGCGCGACGGGGTGGCGGCACAGGCCAGGAGGCGGGTTGGCGCCGCTTGAATGCCGGCCGGTGCCGTCATCGTCTTGTGTCAAGCTGGAGTCTCATGCGTGACCCGCCGGATACTGCCTGATGTATATGACGTTGAGCGGCGGGGTTAGGCGGCGGATAATCCATCGTTAAATTCGGTAATCCTGATCTAAACAATTTGTTGGACTTGTCGTGCATTTTGCGCAGAATGCGACGCACACAAACCGAGGAGAAGTGGCGGATGATGCGAACGAGGCGGACCCTGTCGACATGGGCTGGCACCGCGGTGTTGGGCGCTTGCCGCGCGGCGTCCGGCGTCATTGACCGCAACACAGGAGCATCTGCCGCTGCGCGGCCTGCCCGCCGCTGAACGCTGATTCGTCTGCCGTCCTTGCCCAAGCGGACGCAAGTTCCGCGCGGCGCGGGTGGTCGTTTGAAGGCACGTTGAGGCCCCCTCGTGCGAAAAGATCGGGGGCATTCCACCGTAATCTGAGGAGACAACTATGCACATTCACCGTTGGGCGCGCGCCGTGCGCCATTTTCTTGCCCTGGCAACTTTCGTATGGGGCGGCCTGGGTTTGGCGCACGCGGCCAACCCTTCGATGCTGAACGATTTCAAGTTTGACCAACCGACCTTCATCCATAAACTTCCGTTCGCAGAACACAAGTTGGTGTTGCAGGTCAGTGTGGGGGAGCCTGAATACTGGAATCTCATTCTCAACAATGCACAAAACGTTCTGGATGCCTTTGGCCAGGAAAAAGTGCGCATCGTCATCGTTGCTTACGGACCGGGGCTGAAGATGCTCCTGAAAGACAGCCCGGTGGCGGCGCGCATTGCGTCACAGAACGATGAGGGTGTCGAGTTTGACGCTTGTCATAACACGATGTTGGGGATGGCGAAGAAGCTCGGGCATATGCCAGAACTGGTCCCATCGGCCGTTATTGTGCCGGGCGGTGTGGTGCGCATCATGCAACTCGAGAAGGCCGGATTCGCGTACATCCGGCCTTAAGCCGGCTGTGCCTGGGCGGCCGCGAGGCCGTCCAGCGCGTCGCCGAACGCAGCAATCAGCTTTTCGGCGTCGTCCATGGTGTGAGCCGGACTGGCCAGCACCATGTTGTGGAAGGGCGTGAGCAGCACGCCGCGGTTGAGCAGGGCCAGGTGCAGCGCGGCTTCCAGCGTTTCGTTGAAGGCCGCGCGGGCCTCGCTGCCATTGCGCGGCCTTTGGGGTGCGAATTGGTATTCGCAGCGCGCGCCGATGCGCGTGACCGTCCATGGCAGGCCGTGGCGGGCGATGGCGCCTTCCAGCCCTTCGGCCACCTTGCGGCTGATGGCGAACATGTGCGCATACGCCGATTCGGTCATGACCTCGGCCAGCATGGCGCGCATCAGGCGCAAGGTCAGCAGTCCGGCCGACAGGGTGGTGCCGATGCCTGAATGGCCGGGCGGCGCGTGGTCCTTGGCGGCCTGCATGCGCGCGCCGACGTCGGCCGTGAAACCGTAGGCCGCCCCCGGCGTTCCTCCGGCGATCGGCTTGCCGATCACGAGGATGTCGGGCTCCAGTCCGAACGCGGCGGTATAGCCGCCGGGGCCACACGAAATGGTGTGG
>JAJXUC010000098.1 GCA_021783435.1 Pseudomonadota bacterium
AGTTGGACAGGCTGACGTTGCCTCGCTGCACAGGCAGGCAATGCTCGATCTGGGCGAATTGGGCTTGCGTGATTTCCATGCACGAAGTGTCTCACGACTCGCATGCTCAACTCAATTAGTGTTAACAAGACCTAGACTGGTCAGAGTCTAGTGCGAAATGAGGGTGGCGAACTTGCCGCCGCCACTCGCCCCAATCACCAAGCGCTGCGTCGCCCGCGTGGCCCCCACATAAAACAGCCGCGCTTCCTCGCGCTCGTCTTCGCCCTCGGCGGGCATGTGGCCTATGCCCACCAGCGCCACCACCGGGAACTCCAGGCCTTTGCTCGCGTGCAGGGTCATCACCTTGATGCTGTCGTGCGCCGGGTCGAACTCGCCTGAACGTTTGCGCACCTGGTGCGGCAGCTTGCGTTTGCGCAGGCATTCGGCGCACAGGTCCATGTCGCTGTGGTGGCGGCAGAGGATGGCCATGTCGGCCCAGGCGTGGCCTTCGCGGTGGGCGGCTTGAGGAGTCTTGTACGCGACAGAATGGCAGGACGACCTCAAACAAACCTCATTTGGGTATCATGAACCCCAATATGGGTACAAAACAGACGCCTACCGCATCGTCCACCGCCGACGCCCTCTTCCCCAAGGTGCGCCAGCGCGTGCTCGCCGTGTTGTTCGGCGCGCCGGACCGCAGCTTCTACACGAACGAGGTGATTGGCCTGGCGCAGTCGGGCGCGGGTGCGGTGCAGCGTGAGCTGGCCGATCTGGCCGCAGCGGGTTTGCTCACGGTGCGTAGGCAGGGCAACCAGAAGCATTTTCAGGCCAACGAAGCGTCGCCGGTGTTTGCCGAATTGCACGGGCTGGTGCTCAAGACCATGGGGCTGGCCGATGTGTTGCGGGCATCGCTGGCACCGCTGGCGCCGCAGATCGAGCGGGCCTTCGTGTTCGGCTCCCTCGCCAAACAGCAGGACACGGCCACCAGCGATGTGGACCTGCTGGTGGTGAGCGACACGCTGGGTTATGGCGAGGTGTTTGGTGCACTGGAAAGCGCCAGCCAGACACTGCGCCGCCCGATCAACCCGGCGCTGTATACCGCCGCTGACTTCCGCGCCCGGCTGCAGGGTGACAATGCGTTCATCAACCGCGTGATGCAACAGCCAAAGATATGGCTGATCGGCCAGGAGGAATCACCACAGCATGAGCCCGATCAACCCGCTTGAAAATCTGAGCCGCCCCGGGGGCTCTCTCAAATCGGAACCGCCCGACACGGCCGAGATCGCAGGTTTGCTGCGCACGGGGCGCGCCCGTCTGGCGGACGCAGGCAACGCCACGTTGGCGCTGGAGAGCCGCTTCGACCTGGCCTACAACGCGGCTCACGCCTTGTGCCTGGCCGCGCTGCGCGCCAAGGGCTACCGCGCAGCCAACCGCTACATCGTCTTTCAGGTGCTGCCGCACACGCTGGGATTGGGGCCGGAGGTCTGGCGGGTGCTGGACCTGTGCCACAACAAACGCAACCTGGGTGAGTACGAAGGCTTGCTGGAGGTAGACGAGCGGCTGGTGAAGGATCTGATAACGGCCACGCAGCAGGTGGCCGACGCGCTCAGCGCAGTGTGATCTCAAAACTGGCTGGGCATCAGAAACAGATATCGCCTGTTGTCTACAGGCGCGCAGCGAACTTCCCGCTCCCACTCGCCCCAATCACCAGCCGCTGTGTCGCACGCGTGGCCCCCACATAAAACAGCCGCGCTGCCTCGCGTTCGTCTTCGCCCTCGGCGGGCATGTGGCCTACGCCCACCAGGGCCACCACCGGGAACTCCAGGCCTTTGCTCGCGTGCAGGGTCATCACCTTGATGCTGTCGTGCGCCGGGTCGAACACGCTGGACGAGTTCCGGCGCAGTTGGTGCGGCAGCTTGCGTATGCGCAGGCATTCGGCGCACAGTTCCATGTCGCTGTGGTGGCGGCAGAGGATGGCCATGTCGGCCCAGGCGTGGCCTTCGCGGTGGGCGGCGCTCAGCAGCTCGGCCACCTCTTGCGCCTCTTCGCGCAGGGTGGGCAGGCGGATGATGAGCGGCGCCTCGCCGTCGCGCCCGCAGCTCACGGGTTTGAGCAGGGGCACGCCGTCGTCGTCTTTGTCTTCGGCGGTCAGCAGGCGATACGGCGCCGGGCCGCCCCAAGCCGGATCAGCCCCCTCGCGGGGCAGCGACCCGCGCAGCGGCGGAGCGTGGGGGTACATATATTCAGCCGCGACGAGGCTGGCTGTTTGCAGGATCTGCCGCGTGTTGCGGTAGTTGATCTTGAGGATGGTGGTGCGCCCCTGCGCCTGGATGCCCACGCGCTTGAAGCTGAAATTTTTCTTCTGCGTGCGTTCGTAGATGCTCTGCGCGTCATCAAACAGCACGAGCAGGCTGTTGGTGGCGGGGTCCACCATCTGCACCACCAGGCGCAGCCATTCGGGCGCGAAGTCGTGGCCTTCGTCGATGAGCACGGCCTGGTATTGCCCGCTGGGGATCTGGCGGCGGTCCACGCCGGTGATGACACGCTGAACCATGTCGGCCATTTTGTCGGTGACGGGCTGGTTGTTGGCGGGCAGGCCTTGCCCGTAGGCCACCAGTTGCTCGCGGCACCATTTGTGGAAGTGCACGGCGTGCACGCGCTCGGCAATGCCTTTGGCGGCCATCACGCGGGCGAGTTGTCGGGCCAGCGGTTCGTTGTAGCAGAGGATGAGGATGGGTTTGCTCGCTGCCGCGTCCTCGGTGTTGACCGCTTTGGCCAGGTGTTCGGCGCGATAGCCCAGCAGCATGGTCTTGCCCGAACCGGCCACGCCGTGGATGACGCGGTGGCCGTCGCCCAGGCTGCGGGCGAGCTGCTCCTGCTGCAGGTCCATCACCCGCAGGATGCTGGGGAGTTCGGCTTCGGCCTCGTCGGCAAACAGGTCTGGCGTGCCGGGCACGTTCACCCGCACCTCGGGGAACATGATCCAGCGCACGCGGTCCATCTGCGGCAGCGACATGACGCCACCCATCATGAACGGGAACATGTCCCACAGGCGGCTTTGCAGCGCCTCGGGCTCGACGTGCTCGCCCATCTCGTCCTGGCACAGCACGCGGTGCGGTTCGATGGCGTGGTCGAGTTCGGCTTTGTCGAACTGCGCGCGGGTGATGTTGGGCAGCACCACGCCGTAGCTCCACGGAAAGGCGAGCTTGCCCTGGTGGCGGCCTTCGGGCTGCAGCAGTTGCGGGTCGCGCTCCAGCGCGTGGACCACCTGGTGCGCGTACTGCCGGGCCTGCTCCAGCGGGTTGGGAATGGTCTTGGTGCCCAGCTCGCCGTGGATGTCCCAGGTCTGCTTGTTGGCCTGGATGAGAGTGGCGAGCCGGAAGTCCTTGACCTCCAGAATCAGGATGCCCCGGCGCGGGTGCATGACGACGAAGTCCGGGTGCTGGTGCCGGGGGCCGACGGCCACGTCGTACCAGAGCAGGTAGTCGGCGTCGAGTTTCTGTTCAAACCGCTCGGCGGTGCGGCGTTCGCCGGGCGTCATGCGTGCAACGCAGGAGCCCAGCGCAGGGATCAGGGTGGCCATGTTGTCTGTCGTTTGTGTGCCTGGGGTGCATGATGCCGCAGTTTGTCTCCATCGCTAGACATTTTGCTGCCAGGGGATGGTCGAAGTGTCCGGGGCGGCAGATGATTTCGCTTCATAGCCCTCTTGTCCTCGACACCGCAACGCGATGTGGAAGGACATTGAACAACCCCGTCGGTACACTGCTAACGCATGCATCCCGCCATCGCCCAACACCGCGCCGCCATTGCGGCAATCTGCCAGCGCTATCGCATCCGCCGACTGGAAGTGTTCGGCTCGGCCGCGCGGGGGGACGACTTCGAGCCCGAGAGCAGCGATGCCGACTTTCTCGTGGAGTTCGCGGCGGATGCTCTGCCCGATCTGCGTAGTTTCTACGGCGCAAAAGCCGAGCTTGAGCAGTTGCTCGGAAGGGGTGTCGATCTGGTGGAGCCGAGCGCAGTGCGCAACCCCTACCTGCTCGCCAGCATCAACCGCCATCGTGAGCCCGTGTATGCAGCGTGACCCGCGCGCGTATCTTTGGGATGCACGCGAGGCGGCGGTGGCGATCCTGTCTTTCACCGCAGGCTTGGACGTCAAGGCCTATGTGGGCAACGAACTGGTGCAGGCTGCGGTCGAGCGTAAGTTCGAAGTGATCGGCGAAGCGCTCAATCAACTATCCAAATTCGATGCAGCCAAGGCTGCACGCATTCAGGACGTGCCGCAGATCGTTGCTTTTCGCAACCAGTTGATCCACGGCTATGCCACGGTCAACCCGGGTACGGTTTGGAACATCGTGCAGAACGCTTTGCCTGGTTTGCTCGGGGCCGTGCAGACCTTGCTCGATGAACCGGGTCGCTGACGTGTGAACGGGCTCAGGCTCCAACTTCGTCTTTGAGGTGCGCCCACTGCAACACCGTGCCCGCCGGGGCGTCGGCGCGCAGGCGTTGGCCGATGACGGTGTCGAACTCGGCGGCCGGGATGCCGCTGGCGGGGCGGCGCAGTTGCAGGTGTTCGCGCCGCAGCACGGTACCCGCGGGCAGGGCGGTGGCCAGCACCACGCTGCGGCGGGCCACGGCGCGCACGTCGATCTCGTCGGGCCGCGGCACCTTGACCCCATCACCCAGCATGGCTTCGATGCGGCGGATGTCCTGCGCCAGCGCGGCGAATTCGGCGGGTTCGCTGGAGGCGCGGTGGTCGGGACCGGGCAGGGTGCGGTCGAGGGTGATGTGCTTTTCCACCACGCAGGCGCCCAGCGCCACGGCGGCGAGCGCGGCGGTGTTGCCCAGGCTGTGGTCGGAATAGCCGGTGGGCAGGCCGGTTTCGGCACGCAGGGTGGCGATGGCGCGCAGGTTGAGCGCGTCATCGGGGGCAGGGTAGGCGGAGGTGCATTGCAGCAGGGTAAGAGCAGGCTTCAGACCTTCTTGCTGTGCCCACGCCGCCCGCACCCAACCGACGGCGCGTTGCACTTCGTCCAGCGTGGCCATGCCGGTGGAGAGAATCAGCGGCAGCCCGGTGGTGGCGGCCTTGTCCAGCAGCGGGCGGTTGACGAGTTCGCCCGACGACAGCTTGAGCCGCCGCACCCCGAGGCTGACGAGCAGATCCACCGCGGCTTCCGAGAACGGGGTGGACATGAACTCGATGCCGACCTGCTTGCAATGTGCGGCAATGCTCTGGTGCTGCTCGGCGTTGAGTTCGAGCTTGCGCAGCATGGCGAATTGATCGGTCTCGCCGGTGGCGCCCTGCTGATAGGCGGCGGTGGCGGTGCCGGGCAGGGCGAGGTCTTCGGCGCGGAAGGTCTGGAACTTCACGGCGTCGGCGCCGGCGGCGCGGGCGGCGTCGACGAGCCGCAGCGCGAGGTCGAGCTGGCCGTTGTGGTTGACGCCGGCTTCGGCAATGAGAAAGACGCGATCGCTGGGCATGATGGGCTTTGTTCAGGGTTGTGCGTGTGCCTGCTGCCGAGCGTGATGCCACTCGGCCAGGGCGAAGTCGTCGGCGGTGTCGATGTCCACCGAACGCGCGGCGGGCATGGCATGGGCGGCCACGGGCACGCTCCACAGGCCGTGCTGCGCGGCATGCGCCAGGGCTTTGCGCCGCCAGACGTAGATCGAGCCATTCAGCGCCCACACCGCCGGCGCGCTCTGCCGCGCGGCGAGGCCACCGCCCTTGCTGATGGAGACCAATCCGTCTGGCTGCTCCTCGACGAGATTGAAGTAGGGGTTGAAGCCGCTGTCGAACACGGTGAGCACCAGCCCCGGCGCGTCGGGCGCGTCGGCGCGGGCCAGGCAGCCGTCGAGGTCAACCGGGGCGCGCAGCGGCGAGGTGGGCTGCAGATCGACGATGCGGCCGATGATCTGCCCCTGCGCTTCGAGGTGCGTCACCAGATGGTCGATGACGGGCAGTTTCGGCGCATCGTCGCGCGCCAGTTCCGCCGGGCGCAGGTAGGGCACCACGGCCCCCGCCTCGCGGGAGACGGCGGCGATGGTTTCATCGTCGGTGGACACATACACGGCGCTGATGGCCGGGTGCCGCAGCGCGAAGCGGATGCTGTGCGCGATGAGCGGCAGGCCCGCGAAGGGCAGGATGTTCTTGCCCGGCAGGCCCTTGCTGCCGCCGCGGGCGCAGATGGTGGCGATGGTGGTCATGGCGTTCACCAGATGCAGTGCAGCCCCGGCAGGCGGTGCAGTTGTTCGTCGGCCGTGATGAGCGGGGCGCGCCATTCCAGCGCCGTGGCGGCGATGATGCGGTCGGCCGGATCGCTGTGGACGAAATCGGCGCTCTGGGTGCGCTGCGCGATGCGGGGGGTGATGGGCAAAACCTGCAGGTTCAACGCGCTGACGATGTCGTCGAGATAATCGGCTGCGCTGTTGGAAGCGAGGGTGATGCGGCCCTTGGCATGCAGCATGGCGACTTCCCACAGGCTGATGGTGCAGCAGGCCAGATCGCCGCGCTCGGCGGCATCGGCCATGGTCTGGCGCCCCACGGCGCCGAGCCGTTGCGGCGTATCGGCCCAGAACAGCAGGGCGTGGGTGTCACAAATGATCGGCATCGGCACTCCAGGGGTCGGCCAGCGGCGCCAGCACATCGCCCGTGATCACGGTTCCGCGCTGCGCGGCAAGACGCTGCAGCGCGGCCTCACGCTGACCGGGGATGCGGTTGGGGCCGAGCTCGGCCACGGGTTTTCCGTGCACGGTGATGGCGATGCGCTCGCCCTGCTGCGCCCGGCGCACCAGGGACGGCAGGTTGCTGCGCAGGGCACTGAGCGAAATGGTGATCATGTCCAGCCCAAAAATGCACAGAAAATGTACAGAAACGATGTACAGATTATAGGTGGGGACCTGCTCGGGTGTCGGTTGCGGGTGCTGCAGCGGAGTGGGCCGCAAGCAGGGCCAGCGCCTCGTCGCAGACCCGGTCTGCCGCGTTGCCCGCGGCTGTCGCCATGCGTCTGGGCTTGGGCCGGGCGAGCAGCGCGGTGAGGGCCAACGGCAGATCGATCAGGTGACACGCCGCATCGGCCACGCCCAGCGCGCGGTAAGGCATGGCGGGCGCGGCGATGGAGTCGAGCAGTTGCAGCACGCGTGTGCCCGCCAGATGGGCTTCGAGGGCGACCGTCGAGGTGCCGGTGACCACCACGTCCGCCGCGTGCAGCAGGGGGTGCAGCGCCTCGGTGGAGGCGGACAGGCGGAACTGCGGATCGTCGGGCAGTGGGGGTGCGGGCTGCGAGGGGTGCGGCCGCACGATGAGCCGCCAATCGGGGTGCTGGCGCACGCAGGCGATGCTGGCGTGGAGAATGCGCTCAGGCAGCGCGGGGTCGCCCGTGCGGCCGGGCGACGCGGCGTGATGCAGGGGCTCGGGCTGCAGGGCCAGCACAATCAGAGCGACCCGAGACCGCTGCTGCGCAGTGGCCGCTTCCCGAGGGGGATGAGAAAACTTGGGGCGGCCCGACGTTTTCTCATGCTGCTGCGCGCAGCCGAGAACTTTGCGCAGCGCGAGACCGGCTGCGCGTGTTTGCGGGGCGTTGAGGGCGTCGAAGGCCGGGTTGCCGGTGACGGCGATGCGCTCCGCAGGCCATCCGGCGGCGATCAGGTTGTCGCGCGCCGATTCGGACAACACGCACACCCGGCTGGGGTAGCGGGTGCGGGCGGCGAAGGCGTCGCCGACAAAAGCCGGCGGGCCGCCCCGAGGCTGTTGTTCCCCCTCGGGGGGTGAAGCCCGCTTGCGGGCTTCCGGGGGCGTCGCGCCCAAGGCGAACAGGTCGAGCAAGGCCAGGCTGGGAATGCCCGCTTCGCACGCGGCATCGACCACGGCTTGTTCGCTGCGCGGGGAGTTGGTGGCCAGCACCAGATCGGGCTGCAGGTGCTGGAGCACGCGGCGGAAGACGCGCAGGGGATAAAAGCCCTGGCGCCCCTTGGTGTCGAGCAGCGCCTGCGCGGCCTCCGGGCCATGTTGCTGCTGCAGATCCCAGGCGTTGATGCCGAGGTAGGCCACGGTCTCGGCCTCGGGAATGTCGGGGTGGGTGTTGCCTGGCTGGAGCGCGCGGCCCAGGGCCAAGGCCTGCGCCTGCTCTTGCGCCGACAGCAGCGGCAGCAGGTCGACGTAGCCCAGCGGGGTTTCGCCGGCATCGCGCGCCACGCGGGCGGCGGTGGTCAAGGCCAGCAGGGTGATGGTGAAGTGGGGCCGCCGGGCGCGCAGGGCGCGCAGCACCGGCAGCATCATGGCGATATGGCCGCCACCGTAGGCCACGGCGAGGATGCGGGACGGCCCCCTGGGTTGGGCTGTGCCCAACCCACTCTCCGAGGGGGGCAAGACAACTTGCGGCGGCCCGGCGTTGTCTTGCGCGCGCCGAGGGGGTGGAGTGCTCATACGGGAAGCCGGGGTTCGAACTGCTGCGCCCACAACTCCAGCGCGGCGAGCGCCCGCAGTTCGCGGGTGTGGTTGGCGGCACCCGAGACATGGTCGTCGAACAGTGTGCGCACCCGCGCCATGTCGAACAACCGGGCGCCCAGCGCCCCCGGCGCGAACAGCAGCGCAGCCAGCCAGGTCTTGCGCGGGCCGCGAAACCAATCGCCGATGGGGACGGTGAACATCTGCTTCTTGCGATGGGCCAGATCCTCGCCGATCAGCGGTTCGACGGCGCGCTTGAACCAGTGTTTCTTGTCGCCCTCGTGCAGCTTGGTTCGACCTTCGGCGCGGAAGGCGAACTCCATCATGCGCCAGTCGAGAAAGGGGGTGCGCGCCTCGAGCGACACGGACATGCCCATGCGGTCGGGCTTGACGAGGTTGTTGCCGGGCAGCAGCAGCATCATGTCGAGATGGAGCATCTGGTTGACGCGGTCGAAGTGCGCGGCCTGCTCGAACCAGGGCGCGGCCACGTCGCGCACGCTGTCCACACCCGCCAGCCTCTGCCGCAGCCAGGGCTGGAACAGCGCGGCGCGCGCCTGCTCGCCGAACAGGCCGGTGTGCTCGACATAGTGCCGGGCGAAGTCGGCGGCCGGCAGCTCGCGCAGCGCGGGGTCCGCCATGAAGCTGGCGTATTTGTCGTAGCCCGCGAACAGCTCATCGCCGCCGTCGCCGGTGAGGACGACCTTGACGCCAGCACCCCCGGGACGCCCCAAGGCGATGGCCTCCTCGGTGGGCAGCGCAGCGTGGGGGCCAAGCCCTGCGGCGAGGCGCGAGACCTCGCGCGTGGGCATGAACGAGGCGTCGCCGTGCGGCTGGTCGCAATGCCACAGCACGCGAGCCCAGTCATCGAGCATGTCGGGCTGAACGATGCGTTCGCGGTGCGTGGCGCCGAAGCGCTGTGCGGCTTCGCGGGCGTAGGGCGATTCGTCGAAGCGGGCGTCGGGAAAGCCGATGCAGAAGGTGCGCGCGGGCTCGCGCACATGCCGGGCCATCAGCGCCACGATGGTGCTGGAATCGACTCCGCCCGAGAGAAACGCGCCGAAGGGCACATCGGCGCGCAGCCGCAGCCGCACCGCATCGTCGAGCAGGGCGAGGAATTCCTCCTGCCACTGCGCGAAGCCCTGCGGCGCGGGCGTCTGCTCGGCGAGGCTCCACCAGCGGCGCGTGCTGCTGCCGGCGCGGCTGACGCTGAGCACCGTTCCCGGCATCACATGGCGGATGCCCGCGAAGAGGGTGAAGGGCGGCGGGACGTAGTTGTAGGCGAGGTAGTGCTGCAGCGCAGGCAGATCGAGCATGGGCCTGGCCGTCTGCGCGGCGAGCATGGCCTTGATTTCGGAACCGAACAGCACCTGCCGACCGTCGTCCTGCACGAACAACGGCTTGACGCCGATGCGGTCGCGCACCAGATGAAGCCGGGGGTTCTCGGGCTCGCGCCCATCCCAGATGGCGATGGCGAACATGCCGTTGAGCCGGGGCAGGAAATCCAGCCCTTCGCGCTCATACAGCCGCAGCAGCACTTCGGTGTCGCTATGGTCGGTGGCGAAGCGCACGCCCTGGCGCTGCAGTGCGGCGCGCAGTTCCACATGGTTGAAGATTTCGCCGTTCTGCACCAGCGCGATCCGTCCGTCGTCGCTGACGAAGGGCTGATGGCCGCCAGCGATGTCGATGATGGACAGGCGGCGGTTGCCGATCGCAACGGCCTTGGCCGCGAACACGCCGCTGTCGTCGGGGCCGCGGTGGGCGATGCTGCTGTCCATCGCTGCCAGCGTGTGCGCCGCGAGGCTGCTGCCGGAACGGTCGAAATAGCCGTAGATGCCGCACATGGTTCAAGCCGAAGTGAAAAACGCGATTGTCGGTGACACGGCCTGCCCCGCGCGGCCCACCCCGGCGCGCTCAGTTGCCGCTGGCGCGAAAGAGTTGCCTTGCCGTCAACCCGATGATGTGCAGGTCACGCCGCACGCTGTGGCGGCGCACATAGTCCAGATCGGCTTGCAGGCGTTGCTGCGTTGTGGCGTGCGAACGGTAGAGCGCCTGGGCCAGGCCGGTGATGCCGGGGCGCACGCTGCAGCGCGCGGCCCAGTCGGCAGGCGTGTAGTCGGCCGCCTGCGCCGGCACGTCGGGACGCGGGCCGACCAGGCTCATGTCACCGCGCAGCACGTTGATGAGCTGGGGCAACTCGTCCAGGCTGGTGCGCCGCAAGACGCGTCCGACGCGTGTGATGCGCGGGTCCCCGCTGGCGGTGCGCTGTGGCCCCAGGCGCTCGGCATCCACCACCATGCTGCGGAATTTCAGAATCTTGAAAGGGCGGCCGCCGAGTCCCACGCGCACCTGGCCGAACAGCACCGGGCGCCCGCTGTCGAGCCAGACCGCCGCGGCCACCACGGCCATGGGCAGCGCCAGCAGTAAGGTGGCAGGTACGGCGATGGTGAGGTCGAACAGGCGCTTCATGGGGAAATCAGCCCCTGTCGCGGCAGCGCTGCGTGCGCAGCCGCGCCGGATGGAATCCGACCGAGCGAGGCCAAGTGTTCAAGCGGTCGACGCTTGTTGCGGCTGTGCGGCTGTCGGCACCGGCTCGCTCAAGATGGCGGCAGCCTTGCCGATCAGGTCGCAGGCCAGCAGGCGATCGCTCTCCACTTCATCCGGCGTGCGTGTGGCCAACACGTGCGCCGCGTGCCGCAGTCGCGCAATTTCGCGGCGGTAGACGGCTTGCCACCCCAGCCCTGCCTGGGCGTGGTCGTGTTTCGGCACGCCCTCAAACATTTCGCGGTTGAATGTGCGCGACAGAATCACGCTGCTGGAACCCAGGCGCAGGTGTTCGGCCAGCACCACCCGGCCCGGCAGCATGCCTTCGTCCAGCCGTGCGATGCCGCCGAAGCCAAAGCGCTTGCCAGCCGCATGGGCGGTCCGCGCCACGCGCTCGACCATGCCATTGCCCAAAGGTTCGAACATGAAGCGCGCGCCGAGTTGGCGATGCAGGTCATTCAAGCCGACATAGATTTCATCCAGCCCTGGCAAGGCCGCCCAGGCGGGCAGCGATTCCAGCGCCGCGCGGGTTTCCAGCAGAGCCATGCCGCGAGCGCGGCCCGCGATGTGGCGCAAGAAGGTCTGTAGAGCAGTGCGTTGCTCGAACATCGGCAGCATCAGGGTGTCGGCACCCGCTGCGATGGCCTGCTCGATTTCGTCGCTGCTGCCGGCGTGCAGCGGATTGACGCGCACGATCAGATCGGCTGCCGGTACCGCCGCGCGCACGCGGGCGATGTCTTCGGGGCGATGGTCGGAGATGAACGTGCCGAGTCCGCCTTGGCGCGCCTGCTTGCCCAGTCGCTCCAGATCCACCATGATGCGGCCCACTCCGCAGTCCTGGGCCAAGGCTGCGAATTCAGGGTTGTTGGTGATCTGAATCCAGTCCATCTGGGGGAGATTCGGCTGTTTGCGTCAGCGTCGAGTGTAACGGCGCAACAGCTTGCGGCCGACCTCCGAACCCAGAGTGTCCCAACGCAGCAACACGGCCAAACCTGCGGCAAACAACAGCCCTGCGAGCACGGCGGGTAGCGCCAGGGGCAACACACCCGATGCCCATGCGGGTGCGGCGTCCAGCAGCCCGCCCAGGGCGCCCAGCAGTGCCAGGGAGGCCAGCAGTAGGCCGCCGTTGCGCCACTCGAAATCGTCGGTGCGGGAGCCCAGGCGTTGCCACAGCACGGTGGTGGCCACCAGGTATGCCGCGCCATAGGCAGCCAATGCCCGCCACCAGACGTCGGGCAGCCACCATCCAACGGCGAGCAGCGCCAGCAGCCCGCAGCCATAGCCCAGCACCTGATCGGCGATGCGGCGGTGGCTGTTGAGCCTCGCCGCCAGCACCAGTTGCGCCGCCTGCAGCGGTAACAACGCCAGAATCCAGCGCATGGATTGCACCACCTCGGCCTGCTCGGCCGCATGCATCTGCCCCCAGCCAAACACCAGGCGCACCCCCAGCGGGGCGGCAAGCATGCCGCAGGCGCCCAGCAACGCCGCCAGCAGCAGCATGGACTGCATCCACTGCCGCCCGCGCAGACGCGCACCCGCCGCATCTCCAGCAGCCTCTGCGGCCGACAAGCGGGCCAGCGCGAGGGCTGCAGCCACGGCGAACAGGGTGTGCAGTGGCAACTCGCCGATGCGCTGGGCGTAATGGAAAACTCCCAGGCGTCCAGGCCCGGCGCTCGATGCGAAGGCACGCGCGGACAGGGTGTAGAGCACCGTCAGGCCGGAGGCTGCCAACGCCAGTGCGGCAGCATGCAGTCCGCTCGCGTCGGGCCAGCGGGGCGCATTGGCCGATGGTGCGCGTGACAGATGGGCAACGCGCCGCATCAGCGCCCACCTGGCGACGGCGGCGGCGGCGATGCTGGCGGCAATCCAGTTGAATTCGTGCAGGTGCGCGGCCAGCAACAGCCCGGCGATGAGCACCAGGTTGAACACCACATTCCCGGCGTATTGCCACTGCAGGCGCCCTTGTGCCTGCAGTGCGGCGGCACCGACCATGGCGACCGCGCCGGCCGGCAGCGCCACCAGTGCCGCCAGCCCCAGGGTATGGGCGGCCAGTCGGGCGTCGACCCCCGCCAGCCCGGGAGCCAGCCAATGGGTAATGGGAGCCTGCAGCAGCCAACTCGCGAGCCCGGCGCCGGCGAAGGCCACCAACGCCAAGCGGCTCCAGCGCGCCGCCTCGGCGGCGACGACCTCGGGTGCGCGTCCGGCCATGCGCGGCACCATCACCGCCGGTACCGCCGCCCCCCAGAGCAGCGAGACGGTAAAGTCCGGATAAGACATGGCCACGAGCGCCGCATCCGCATGACCGCTCAGGCCGAACTGGATGGCGATCACGGCATCGCGCAGAACGCCTAGCAGGCGGCTGGTGGCGAGCAGGAGCAGGCTGAGCGAGAAGACCCGTGCGATGGACATGGCCGTCTATTGTCGCTTCGGCCCAAGTCGACGACTCCCCGAAACAGCCGAGTCGCGGCGCCGATCCGTGCCTGCCGCCAGTAGCCGGGCCATTCGGCGATGGCGCGCTCCCACAGCGGTATATAATCACGGTTTTATTTGCGCCCGTAGCTCAGTTGGATAGAGTACTTGGCTACGAACCAAGGGGTCGTGGGTTCGAATCCTGCCGGGCGCACCAGTTTTATTAAGTAAATCAAGGCATTAGAGAACAATGCCCGACCTAAACAGTCGGGCTTTTTTTCGTCTGTTGGGGGGCGAATTCCACCTGAATTCCCCCTAGATTCCCCCAAAGCATACCCACACCGCCCCTTTTACAGATCCCCTTGC
>JAJXUC010000099.1 GCA_021783435.1 Pseudomonadota bacterium
CAGCAGCAAGCGCAGCGCGGGTGCGTTGGCCGCACCTGAAACGGTGGGACGCTATGCGGCTGAGCGCGCGCTGTCGCGCCTGCGCGCGCGCAAGATGCCGACCGGGCAATACCCGGTGCTGTTCGAGGCCCCGCTCGCCGCCGGGTTGATCGGATCGCTTGTGCACGCGGCCAGTGGCGGCACGCTGTATCGCAAGGCATCTTTCCTGGTCGACCACCTGGGCAAGCAGGTCATGTCCAGCCACATCGACCTGGTGGAGGATCCCAAGGTGCCCGATGGCATGGGCACGGCGCCGTTCGACGACGAGGGGGTGCGCACGCGCGCGCGCCGCGTGGTCAGGGCGGGACGCCTCGAAGGCTATTTCCTGTCCACCTATTCGGGCCGCAAGCTCGGCATGCCGACCACCGGCAACGCGGGCGGACCGCACAATCTCATGCTGAGCAGCCGGCTCACACGCCCCGGTGACGACCTTCCCGCGATGCTGCGCAAGATGCATCGGGGTTTGTTCGTCATCGAACTCATGGGCCATGGTGTCAACTACGTCACGGGCGACTATTCCCGCGGTGTCATGGGTTTCTGGGTCGATGGCGGCGTCATCCAATATCCGGTGCAGGAGATCACCATCGCGGGCAATCTGCGCAGCATGCTCCTCGGCATTGCCGCCGTGGGTGCGGACGTGTATCAAAGCGGAAGCCGTTCGACCGGTTCGGTTCTGATCGACACGATGACCGTGGCTGGTCAGTGAGAGGGCGCGGGCACTGCTGATCGCCAGCGGCGGCCAGCGGTGCCCCGGGAAACTCCTGTGGACCTTGTGTAACCAATACATACAATACGTTTCAACCTGCACGGGGATTCGACGCTGCGGGTGTCAGAACAGGTTGCCATTCCAGACAAACATCACGGGAGACCTCATGGAACGTCGTTCATTCGTCAAAAATGCCGGCCTGGCCGGCATCCTCGCCGCCGGCGCGGCGCCAGCCGTCATGGCACAACAGGCCATCCGTTGGCGCCTGGCCTCGAGTTTTCCGAATTCCCTGGATACGATTTTCGGCGCCGCCCACGTGTTCGCGCAGAAGGTCAAGGAAGCCACGAACGGCAAGTTCGAGATTTCCGTGCATGCGGGCGGAGAACTGGTGCCCCCGTTCGGCGTGGTCGACGCCGTTCAGCAAGGCACGGTCGAATGCTGTCACACCGCGCCTTACTACTTCTTCGGCAAGGATCCGACCTTCGCGCTTGGCTGCGCCGTGCCCTTTGGCATGAACTCACGCCAGATGACCGCCTGGATGTACCAGGGCAACGGGTTGAAGCTCATGCGCGAGTTCTATGCCGGGTACAACATCATCAGTTTCCCGATGGGCAACACGGGGGCGCAGATGGGCGGCTGGTTCCGCAAGCCCATCACGAGCCTGGCCGACATGAAAGGCCTGAAGATGCGCATCGGCGGTTTTGCCGGCAAGGTGATGGAGCGCATCGGCGTGATTCCGCAGAACATTCCGGGCGGCGATATCTATCCGTCCCTGGAAAAAGGCACGATCGACGCCGCGGAATGGGTCGGTCCCTACGACGATCTCAAACTGGGTTTCTACAAGGTTGCCAAGAACTACCTCTATCCCGGCTGGTGGGAGGGCGGCCCGGAACTCGACCTGTTCGTCAACACCAAGGCTTGGGGCGCACTGCCCGCCGAATACAAGGCCGTGGTCGAGGTGGCCGCATCGCATGCCCATGTGAACATGCAGGCGACCTACGACGCGAAGAACCCCGACGCGTTGCGCGAACTGGTCGGCAAGGGGACCAAGCTCCAGCCCTTCCCCAAGGCCGTCATGGAAGCGTCGTACAAGGCGGCAAGCGACATCTACGGCGAGCTGTCCGCGTCCAACCCGAACTGGAGAAAGGTCTATGCCGACTGGGCCAAGTTCCGCAACGACGACATTCTCTGGTTCCGTGTCGCCGAAAGCGAGTTCGACCGCTTCATGATGACGCGCAAGCTGTAAACGCAGTTCGCGCCCCGATCCAAGCCGCCCCTCCGGGCGGCTTTTTCACGTGGCTCGCGCGCTGCGTTCGTAGAGTACGAAGTCGAACGCCGGAAGGCCGCCCTGGGCCGGATGCGGGTCGCGGTTGGCTTCGACGAAGGCGGCCCGGTCCCAGGCCGGGAAGCGCGCGTCGCCTTGCGGTTCGGCGTGGATTTCGGTCAGCCAGAGCTGTTGGGCCAGGGGCAGGGCCTCGGCGTAAATCTGCGCCCCGCCGACGATGAAGACCTCGGGGACGTCGGTGCACAGGGCCAGCGCCTCCTGCAGCGAGCCGGCTGATTCAGCGCCGCGCGCGACATAGCCCGGGTCGCGGCTGATGACGATGTTGCGCCGGCCGGGCAGCGGCCGGCCGATGGATTCCCAGGTCCTGCGGCCCATGAGGATGGGATGGCCCAGGGTGACGCGCTTGAAGTGGGCCAGATCGGCGGGCAGATGCCAGATCAGGCCATTGCCGCGACCGATCACGCCGTTGCCGGCCACCGCGGCGATGACCGCGACGCGCGGCAGTGCTTGCTTCGCCTGGGTTTGCATTGCATGCATGGTGGACAACCTTCAGACAGCCACGGGGGCCTTGATCGGCGCGTGATGCTGATAGCCGGCGACTTCGATGTCGTCCAGGGCGTAGCTGAACAGGCTGTCCGGCCGGCGCTTGAAGCGCAGCGTGGGCGCGGGGTAGGGCGGGCGCGAGAGCTGCAGGCGAACCTGCTCGAAGTGATTGTGATAGATGTGGCAATCGCCCCCGGTCCAGATGAAATCGGCCACGTCCATGTCGCATTGCTGCGCCACCATATGGGTGAGCAGGGCATAGCTGGCGATATTGAACGGCACGCCGAGGAACAGGTCGGCGCTGCGCTGGTAGAGCTGGCAGCTCAGCAGCGGCCGCCCACCGGGTTTCGCGGGCGGGCCGACATAGAACTGGAACAGCAGGTGGCAAGGCGGCAGGGCCATCTGCTCGAGCTGGCCCACGTTCCAGGCGCTGACGATATGGCGGCGCGAATCCGGGTTGCGCCTGAGGCCGTCCACCAGCTGGCCGATCTGGTCGACATGCCGTCCGTCCGGGGTCGGCCAGGCGCGCCATTGCACGCCGTAAACCGGTCCGAGTTCGCCGTCGGGGCGCGCCCATTCGTCCCAGATGGTCACGCCGTGCTCGCGCAGGAAACGCACATTGCTGTCGCCGCGCAGGAACCACAGCAACTCGACGATGATGCTCTTGAGGTGCACCTTCTTGGTCGTGACGAGGGGGAAACCCCCGCGCAGATCGAAACGCAACTGCGCGCCGAACACGCTGCGCGTTCCGGTGCCGGTGCGGTCGGCCTTGTCGGCCCCGCGGCCCAGGACTTGGCGCAGCAGGTCTTCGTAGGGGCTGGGAATGATGGAGCTGGACATGATGGGCTGGTCGCCTCGGAAGCACACCGGTCATGCCGGCGCGCGGGTTCGGCAGCGCGCGAATGCGCAAGCCATGCAGTGTATTGATGTTGGGCGGGACGCGGCGCGGCGACCTAAGATCAGACCTCGCCAACCCCACGATGGATGACCAAGCCATGCTCGACACGACCCAGCCCCGGCTCCGCTTTGTGCAATGCCTGCATCCGGGAGGATTGCATCGCATGGCCTATTGGGAGTGGGGCGCTGCCGACAACCCGGAGGTGGTCGTCTGCGTGCATGGCCTGTCCCGGCAGGGACGCGATTTCGACCATCTGGCGCGCGCCCTGCAAGGACGCTTTCGCGTGGTCTGCCCGGACGTGGCCGGCCGCGGCCGCTCCGACTGGCTGGAGCAGCCGCTGCACTACCAGCTCCCGCAGTACGGCGCCGACATGGTCACGCTGCTGGCGCGGCTCGACGCGCGTCGGTTGGGCTGGGTCGGAACGTCCATGGGCGGGCTCATCGGCATGGGGCTGGCGGGCATGCGCAACAGTCCGATCGACGCGCTCGTGCTCAACGATATCGGCCCGTCCGTCGGAACCCAGGGTCTGCAGCGCATCGGCGGCTATGTCGGCCAGCCGCTGCGCTTCGGCACCGTCCAGGAAGGTGCCGATTACCTCGCCTCCATTTCGGAGGGTTTCGGACCCCGCACGCCGCAGGAATGGCTGGAATTCAGCCGGCCCATGCTGGTGCCCGATGGCGCCGGCTGGCGCCTCCACTACGACCCGCGCATCGGCGTTGCCCTGGCGCAAATGACCCCCGAGGCGGCACAGACGGGCGAGCAGGCGCTGTGGGCGCTTTACGATCAGATCGAGGCTCCCATCCTGCTGCTGCGCGGTGCCGAGTCCGACATCCTGGCGCCCGTCACAGCCCAGGCCATGACGGCGCGCGGCCCCGGGGCGCGGCTGGTCGAATTCGACGGCGTCGGCCATGCGCCGATGCTTGTGCATGCCGATCAGATCGAGCCGGTCGTCGCATTCCTCGCATCCCGGCTGCCTACACCATGAAGTCTCCAACCCAATCTCCGGCAGCAGGTGAACCCCAGGCCGGCAGCGTGCAGGCCAAGGCCCGCGCTTTCGCTGCGGCCCTGCTCGAAGGCATCGCGATGGAAACCGGCGAACCCGCGCTGCGCCATGCCGACGGCGCATGCGCCATTCTGGCCTCCATCGGCGCCGATGCACCCACACGTGCCGCCGCCTACCTCAGCCAGGCGGCAACCCAGCTCGCCAAACCCGAAGAGCAGCTCACGAAGGCTTTCGGCCGCGAGCTGGCCATGCTGGCCATGGAGAACCGCAAGCTGGTCGACGTGTTTCGTGCCGCGCGCGGCATGGGCGAGCAGGAGTCCGCGCGCCACCAGGAATTGATGCGGCGCCTGCTGCTGGCGTTCTCGCAGGACCTGCGCGTCGTGCTGCTGCGCCTGGCCTCGCGCCTGCAGTCGCTGCGCCACTACGCGCAGACCGGTGGCGAGCCTGAGCCGGCGTTGACCCGCGAATCCCTGCAGGTGTATGCCCTGCTCGCCAACCGGCTCGGCCTTTGGCAGCTCAAATGGGAAATCGAGGACCTGGCCTTCCGCTTCGCACAGCCCGAGGCCTATGCACGCATTGCGCAATGGCTCAGCCAGCATGGCGCCCAGCGCGAGGCGCTGATCGCGCGGGCCATCGAGCAGCTGCGCCACGCGCTGGCGGCGCAAGGCATCGAGGCGCGCATCAGCGGCCGCAGCAAGCACATCTACAGCATCTGGCGCAAGATGCAGGGCAAATCGCTCGACGTGAACGAGGTCATGGACCTGCTGGCGCTGCGCCTCATCGTGCCGTCGGTCGATGCCTGCTATGCCGCGCTCAGCGCCGCGCACGCGTTGTGGGTTCCGCTGGACGCGGAGTATGACGACTACATCGCCAAACCCAAGCCCAACGGCTACCAGTCCCTGCATACCGTGGTGCATGGCCCCGAGGGCGTGCCGATCGAGATCCAAATCCGCACCCAGGCCATGCACGAGCACGCCGAGCAGGGCGTTGCCGCGCATTGGGCCTACAAGGAGGCCGGCGCGCAAGGCTACAAAGGTGTGGTCGCCGCGTCCGACTATGACGCCAAAATCGCCCTGGCCAGACAGCTTCTTGCCCTGCGTGGCGAACTGGTGGGGCAGGGTGCACCGCAGCGCCCGACGGCCCCCGCGCCCGACGAGACAAGCCCCTTCGACGACCGCATCTACGTGCTCACGCCGCAGGCGCGCATCGTCGAGTTGGCCAGCGGCTCCACGCCGGTGGACTTCGCCTACGCCCTGCATACCGAACTCGGGCATCACTGCCGCGGCGCACGTGTGGAAGGCGCGCTGGTTCCGCTCAACACGCCCCTGCGCAATGGGCAGACGGTGGAGATCGTCGCCGCCAAACAGGGCGGACCCTCGCGCGACTGGCTCAATCCCGAGCTCGGTTTTTTGCGCACCCAGCGCGCGCGCGCCAAGGTCCGCGCCTGGTTCAACGCCCAGCACCTTGAGCAAACGCTGGCGAACGGCCGCGCCCAGGTGGAAAAACTGCTGCAGCGCGAGGGCAAGACCGGCCTGAGCCTGCAGGAACTGGCCAGCGGCCTCGGTTTTCGAAGCGCCGAGCAGCTGTTCGAGCGTGTTGGCAGCGATGCGCTGTCGCTGAAACAGATCGAAGCCCATTTGCGCGGTCAGGACTCGGCCACAGGCATGGATGTCGATCTCGGCATGCCACGCAAAGCGGCCAAGACCCAGCAGTCGGGCGGCGTCCTCGTCGTCGGCGTCGATGCCCTGCTGACCCAGCTGGCCAAGTGCTGCAAACCAGCGCCGCCGGATTCGATTCGCGGTTTCGTCACCCGAGGCCGCGGCGTGTCGGTGCATCGAACCGATTGCCCGAACGCGCGCAACCTGGCCCTGCAACACGCCGAGCGTGTCATCCCGGTGACCTGGGGCCAGGCAGGTGAAACCGTTTACCCCGTCGACCTGTTTGTCGAGGCAACCGACCGCCAAGGCCTGCTGCGCGATATTTCCGAGGTGTTCTCCAAGGAAAAAATCAACGTCGTCGGCGTCCAGACCCAGAGCCGGGGCGACGCCGCGCACATGCTTTTCACCGTGGAGCTGCGCGGTCTCGAGAAATTGCAGCACGCGCTGAACATGCTCCGTGAAGTGAAGGGCGTACGCAAGGCGGCGCGCCGCTAGCGCATGATGTTAAGATTGTGGGTTCACAGGCGGTTAGCTCAGATGGTTAGAGCGCTTGCTTGACATGCAAGAGGTCGTTGGTTCGATTCCAATACCGCCTACCAAGACGATGTGCGCCACGATGCGCGGCAGTGCAAAAACCCCTAGGAATTCAACAACCTAGGGGGTTTTTCTTGTCTGCGACGTGCGCAGAAATGCGTGAGCAGCCACGTAATTTTGACAGCACAGTATAAAGTGCTCCTGCGTGGCGGATACCGTCAACTCGGAGTGGCTTCCGGCCTCGGCGTCGAGCCCCTGATCCAGAGTCGCATCAGGCTCAGCGGCCTTGAACTCGCGGTTGATGCCGAGTAGCGTCATCAAGTGCTGCGCGCTGCGGTGCTCGAACTTGAGGATGTCGGCTTCGTGGTAGCGGACGTGGCGGAACAGCTTGTGCCAGACCGGCACTTCGCCATCGAGCCGCCAGCGTCGCAGTGTCTTGAGACTGACCTGCCAGCGGTCGGCCACATGCTTTTCGGTCATCACGGGGTAGTGCATCTTTTTCTCCTGAACAGATGACCCCATGACAACGCTGTTCACCGTAGAAGCCAAGCTCAGCGGTCTGTGATCACCGGGCAACCGTCTCCGCAATCAGCACATCGGCCGGGATGCCCAGGCTCTGGTGCAGTCTGCGGATCATGGCCAACGTCAGCGGACGCTTGCGGTTCAGAACTTCATAGACGCGGTTGCTCTTGCCAATGATCGGCTCAAGGTCTTTGACGGACAGACCGCTTTGATCCATCCGGAATTTGATGGCTGCCACCGGATCAGGCGCAGTGATGGGCACGTGCTTGGCCTCGTAGGCCTGTACCAGCGTGGCCAGGATGTCCAAACGATCACCCTTCGGCGTGCCCAGATCAGGGTCGGAATCCATCAAGGCCGAAATCTCTTTGAGTGTGGCCTTGTAGTCTGCTTCGGTGTGGATAGGGCGAATGTCCATGTTTTCCTCCGTGGCCAGTCAGGCCGACTCGATGGTTTCTGCGTCCACGGCGTCGTACTCCTCGTACTCCTTGTGGGTGCCGACAAACTTCACGTAGACGATCTGCAATTTGTACGCAACGGCCACGATCAGCCGGTAGTCATTGCCTTTGATGTCGAAGACCACACGACGGTTCTTCAGCGCGCTGGCGCTGCGGTACTGCGCTTTGATGTCGGCGGGCTGGGTCCATGTCGCACTCGTGGCTTCCTCGTGCCAAGCCTTCAATGGCTGCTCGGCGTCGGGGTGGCGCTCCCAGAAGGTCCGAAGGGTGGGCACGGCAATCACTCGCATGGGTCGAAGTTTAGTCCCAAATTGGGACTTGGGCAGGTGGCCGTCTTGTCCAACGAGGTATGAGCCTGGAGCCAGGGCCACGATTCCAATGAGATGTGAGCCTGGAGGGTGCTGGGAGAGTCTGACCGGTGGATTGACGAGGTCCTGCATCGACTGGGCTACCGCCACGGTTGTCTGTTCGCCGCTGCGGTGTCTGACCTCAAGAAGCCCGGGCGCATCAAGCGGGTCTACCGCCCCGCAGACGCCATGGCCCCACTGGACAAGCTCGGCAGCCTGCCCGACGCCGCCAGATACCTGCGCCCGGGCATCACCCTGGATCACCTGCACCAACTCGCACGCGCCCTCTCCGACGTGCAGGCTGCCGACGAGATCAACGAGGCCCGCGCGGCGCTGTTCAGGCGAGTGCCAGCCAGGGCTTGATCACGCCGTCAATACACTGGCTTCCATCCAAAACGGATCGACGCGCTGCGCGCCGACGATCCCAGCCTGCTTCCAGGCTCATACCTTATTCGGAAAAGACTGCGTCTGCGTCCGGCATCCGGGCTCACCCAAGCATGGGTTCGAGTTGCCGGGGGCAGGGGATGCTGTGGATGTCGACCCAGCCCTGACCTGGCGCAGGCAATGGGACGGCGGTCAGGCTCCCGCCCCAGAGGCAGCCGCTGTCCAGGCACAGCGTGTTGTAGGCCCAATGCAGACCGAGGGTGGACCAGTGGCCGAAAGCGATGGGTACTTCCGCAGTTCGACGTTCGCGCACCGCAAACCAGGGGACGAGCCCCGGGGGGGCGCGGTTAGCCTCCTGCTTGACATGAAAGTCGATGCGGTCGGCGCCTTCGGGGGCGATCTCGATGTAGCGCATGCGTGTCAGGGCGTTGATGACGATGCGCCAGCGTTCCGGCCCCTGCAGGGCGTCGTCCCAACGGTCGGGCTGGTTGCCGAACAGGTCACGCAGAAACCCGGCGAGGTTGTTTCCTCGCAATTGCGTTTGCACCTCAAGTGCGAGCTCCAGGGTTTGGTCGCAGGTCCATTGCGGGAGGACGCCGGCATGCACCAGCAGCCAGCCTTGCTCGAAGAGGGCGAGCGGACGGTGTCGCACCCAGTCCAGCAGGGCATCGCGATCGGGTGCCTGGAGTATGGTGTCCAGGGTATCGCTGCGATGGGCCTTGCGTATGCCATGGGCCACGGCGAGAAGGTGCAGGTCATGGTTGCCGAGCAGGCATTCGGCTGCTTTGCCTAGCGTCATGAGCCGGCGGAGTACCGGCAGTGAGCCGGGGCCGCGGTTGACGGCGTCGCCCAGCACAATGAGGCGATCGTGCGCTGCGTCGAAGGCCATGGCCTCGAGCAGACGGGCGAAGGCGTCGTCGCAGCCTTGCAGGTCTCCGATCAGGTAGGTCTTCATAGCTTCCTAGAATAGCTGGGGATTTCCCGAAGCATGCGCGACCGTCCTGCTGCAGACAGTCTTTGTCGGTTTTTTCGCGGCCGCGCATGCCCGTTCAACGCATCGCCCATTCCCGGAACAAGCACATGGCTCAACTCGATCCCACATTGTTCAAGGCTTACGACATTCGCGGCATCGTCGGACGCAACCTGACGGAGCCTGTCTGCGAGCACATCGGTCGCGCCTATGCCACCCTGGCGCGGGGGCGGGACCAGCGTGCGGTCCACGTCAGTCGCGATGGCCGTCTTTCAGGTGCGGCGCTTGGGCGCGCGCTCATCACGGGGCTTCGGGCAGGCGGATTGGACGTGATCGACCTGGGCATGAATGCCACCCCCATGCTGTACTACGCCTGCTCGACCAGCGACGTGCCCAATGGCATCCAGATCACTGGCAGCCACAATCCTCCCGAGTACAACGGCCTGAAAATGGTGCTGGGCGGCGATGCCCTGCACGGAGATGGCATCTCCCGCCTGCGCGACATCACGCTGTCCGAGCGGTATGCAAGCGGGGCCGGGGGCCTGCGCGAAGACAGCGTGGTGGAGGCCTACCTGCGGCGCATCGTCGAGGACGTCAAGCTCGCCCGCCCGATGAAGGTGGTGGTGGACTGCGGCAACGGCGTGGCCGGTGCGTTCGCGCCGCGACTGATGCGCATGCTGGGTTGCGAGGTCATCGAGCTGTTCTGCGAGGTCGACGGCAGTTTTCCGAATCATCACCCCGATCCAGCCGATCCCCACAATCTGGAAGACCTCAAGCGTGCGTTGCGCGACAGCGATGCCGAAATCGGCCTGGCCTTCGACGGCGACGGTGACAGGCTCGGCGTGGTCACCAAGCATGGCCATGTCATCTGGCCGGATCGTCAACTGATGCTCTATGTGGCCGACGTGCTCACCCGTCATGCCGGGGCACCCATCATCTTCGACGTGAAATGCACGGCCAACCTCGGCCCCTGGGTTCGCAGGCACGGTGGCGAACCCATGATGTGGCGCACCGGGCATTCGCTCATCAAGGCGCGCATGAAGGAGGTGGATGCGCCGCTGGCGGGTGAGATGAGCGGGCACATTTTTTTCAAGGATCGCTGGTACGGCTTCGACGATGCCCAGTACGGCGCTGCGCGCATGCTGGAGTTGCTCGCGCGCGTTGACGATCCGGAGTCCCACCTGATGGCCTTACCGGACTCCGTATCGACCCCGGAACTCAAACTCGATACGACCGAGGGAGCCAACTTCGCGCTGTGCGAGCGCCTGCAGCGCGAGGCCAGATTTCCGGGAGCCGTGCAACTGCACACCATGGATGGCGTACGCGCCGAGTACGCGGATGGCTTCGGCCTGGCACGCGCGTCGAACACCACCCCGTGCGTGGTCTTGCGTTTCGAAGGCCAAAATCCCGAGGCGCTGGCGCGCATCCAGGGCGAGTTCCGCGCTGCGCTGCATGCGCTCGATCCGGCACTGAAGCTTCCGTTCTGAGCCGACCGGTGATGCGCGTGCTGCTGGTCAAGACCAGTTCGATGGGCGACATCGTCCATGCCTTGCCGGTGGTCGCCGACATCCATGCCGCATATCCGGAGGCCCGGATCGACTGGCTGGTGGAGGAGGCCTATGCGCCCCTGGTGCAAGCGCACCCGGGGGTCGAGCGCGTGATTCCGCTGGCGCTGCGGCGGTGGCGCAGGCATTTGCGGCAGGCCGAAACCCGACAGCAATGGGCTGCCTTGGTCAGCAGCCTGCGTGTTCATGCCTTCGACGCCGTGATCGATCTGCAGGGCCTGGTGAAAAGCGCCGTCATCGCTCGCCTGGCGCGCGGCCCGCATATCGGTCTGTCCTGGGCTTCGTCGCGTGAGGCGCTGGCGCCCCTGTTCTACGATCGTCGCATGAAGACCCCGCTGCGCAGAACCGAGGCCGCCGTGCAGCGCTATCGGGGGTTGGCTGCATGGGCGTTGGATTACACGCCGTCAGGGCTCCCGCGTTTTGGCTTGAAGGTGCAGGCCCAGCGTCCAGCCTGGTTTCCAACAGCAGGAGCGCAGCCCTATGCGGTGCTGCTTTCGGCAACCGCCAAGCCGCGCAAGCTCTGGGCGGAAGATTGCTGGGTGCAGTTGGCCGCTTGGCTGTGGCAGCGCGGAATCAGCAGCGTCTTTGCCTGGGGCAACGCCGCCGAGCGCGAGCGCGCCGAGCGCCTGTCCGCGGCGGTCAACGTCGCGCATCCGTCGGAGGCGCGCGGTCGTCCCGCAATGCCCGCGCCCGATGCGTTCGGGCTGGATGTCTGGATGCAGGTTCTCGCGGCGGCCGAACTGGTGGTGGGCGTGGATACGGGCCTTCTGTATCTTGGCGCAGCGGTCGGCACGCCTGCGGTGGCGATCTATTCCGGTTCCTCGCCGCACAGTGTCGAATTCCAATCCGCCGCCCCCTGGCGCAGCCTGGGTGATGCCGGACGCGCCCCCGCGGTTCAGGACGTGCTCGCGGCCGTCGAGGATGTGCTCGCTTCGCGCCGGCACGAGGCGGACGCGTGCCCTGCGCCGGTATCCGCCGACTGTGGCATGGGCCTGAGCGAAAGCCCTTGATGCCGCACAGCGATGTCGTCCGCGATTGACGGTTCGGAGCAGCGCGTGCGGCCCGGCGCTCCGCGCATCTACACATGGGCCTGGCGTTTTCTGGCGCCCATGGCCGTGCTGCGCCTGCTTTGGCGCTCACGCCGCGAGCCGCTGTATCGCGCCCATCTGGCCGAGCGTTTCGGCTGGTATGGACAAAGGCAGGCCGAGCCGGTTCCGGCGCGGCCCTTGGTATGGCTGCACGCGGTCTCGCTCGGCGAGACCCGCGCCGCCGAGCCGCTGGTGGATGCCTTGCGCATGGCGCATCCCCAGATGCGCCTGCTGCTTACGCACATGACGGCGACCGGACGCGAGGCGGGACGTGCCTTGCTGCGCGATGGCGACATGCAGCTCTGGCTGCCTTACGACATCCCTGGTCCGCTGCGGCGCTTCCTGCGGCGCATGCGGCCCGACGTCGGGGTCTTGATGGAAACGGAAGTCTGGCCGAACCTGGCGCAGGCTTGTGTGGGTGAGGGCGTGCCGCTGCTGCTGGCCAACGCGCGTTTGTCGGCCCGAAGTTCCACACGTTGGACACGCTGGCCGAGCCTGGCGCAATCGGCGTACGGCGCCCTCACCGCAGCAGCGGCGCAGACGCAGGAAGATGCTGCCCGCTTGCGTGAGTTGGGTTTGCGTGAGGTGTCCGTGCTGGGCAACATCAAATTCGATCGCGGCTCCAATGGGACACTGCATGCACTGGGGGAGGAGTGGCGGCGCCGCGCTGGGCGCCTTGTGCTGTTGTTGGCCTCGACTCGCGAGCATCACGGGGTGGCGGAAGAGGCTCTATTGCTCGATGCCATGCCGGAGAGTGTCCTGCGGCGTGCCTTGCTCGTGGTGGTGCCGCGGCATCCGCAGCGCATGGAGGAGGTCGGCCGTTTGTTGCAGGCACGCGGATTGCGCGTGACCAGGCGCAGCGAGGCTGCGGCGGATGCGCAGACACAGGTCTGGCTTGGCGACAGTCTGGGCGAAATGCCGGCCTATTACGCCATGGCGTTTGCGGCCTTCGTCGGCGGCAGCCTGTTACCGCTGGGGGGGCAGAACCTGATCGAGGCCAGCGCCGAGGGCTGCCCCGTGGTGATGGGGCCGCATGTGTTCAATTTTGCCCAGGCTGTTGAACAAGGCATCGCCGCAGGCGCCATGGTGCAGGCGGCCGATGCCCGGGAGGTCTGGACGCGCCTGCTGGCTTGGCTGGACGATCCGCAAAGCCGCCGATCTGCGGTGCAGGCCGCGCTGAGGTTCAGTGCCGACCACAGGGGCGCGGCCAAGGCGCAGGCGGCGTGGATTGGTCGTTATCTACCGCCCGGAATGCCACCACCCTGAGTCCGAGCGGATCGCGGCAGGGACGACGCTTTGCGCGGATTCGGGCTGCGGTGCGCGAACCGTTCAATCAATAAGTGGGAACCGACGGATCGATTTCGCGCGACCACGCGGTGATGCCGCCCTGCAGGTTGTAGATGCTCGGGAAGCCGTTTTGCACCAAGTAATTCGCAACCTGCATGCTGCGCCCGCCGGTCCTGCACATCACAAGGATGTTCTTGGCCTTGTCCAATTCCTGATGGCGTAGCGGGACGGCGGCCATGGGAATGTGGGTGTGCCGGAACTTGGGGTGTTTGATCGAGGCGCGCTCCAGCTCCCAGGGTTCGCGCACGTCGATGACCTGCCAGTTCGCCAGTTGCTCGGGTTGTTCGTCGAGCAGCGCGGACAGTTCGC